>DASPMH010000731.1:0-4808 GCA_035627175.1 Terriglobales bacterium
TTCCTCGTCACGTAGAAGCGCGACGGCCTGAGGCCGTTGCGATCGAGCACCGCGCCGATACGCACACCGTCGGTGAATGCGATCGAGGCCGGGCCGTCCCACGGCTCCATCAAGCAGGAGTGGTACTGATAGAAGGCGCGCTTGGCCTCGCTCATGTCCTCGTGCTTCTGCCAGGCCTCCGGCACCATCATCATCATGGCGTGCGGCAGCGAGCGGCCGGTGCGCACCAGCAGCTCGACGGTGTTGTCGAGCTTGCCCGAGTCGCTGGTCGACTCGTCGACGATCGGGCGAATCTTGTCGATGTCCTCGCCGAAGCTCGGGGACGAAAACATCTTCTCGCGGGCATGCATCCAGTTCTCGTTGCCGCGCAGAGTGTTGATCTCGCCGTTGTGAGCGAGGAAGCGGTACGGGTGAGCGCGATCCCAGGACGGGAAGGTATTGGTCGAAAAGCGCTGGTGAACCAAGGCCATCGCCGATTTGAGGCTGGCATCGGTCAGGTCGGGATAGAACGCCGGAATCTGCTCGGGTAGCAGCATCCCTTTGTAGACGATCGTCCGGCTCGAAAAGCTGGGGATGTGAAAGCTCTCGGAGTCGCGCAAGTGCGACTCGCGCACCTGCTGCTCGATCTGCTTGCGGATCAGATAGAGCTTTTGCTCGAAGGCATCCTGATCGGCGACGTTGCGGCCGCGACCGATGAACAGCTGGCGGATTTCGGGCATGCGCGAGCGTGCCACCTCGCCACAAGCTTTGGGGTCGGTCGGCACCTTGCGCCAGCCGAGCAGGCGTTGACCCTCGTCGTGGACGATCCGCTCGAACATCGCCTGGCACTCGTTGCGCTCGTGCACATCGCGCGGCAGGAACACCATGGCGACGGCGTAATGGCCCGGATCGGGCAGCGCGAAGCGCAGCGCTCGCGTTTCTTGGGCAAAGAACTCGTGAGGAATCTGCATCAGCAAACCCGCACCGTCTCCGGTCTGCGGGTCGCAGCCGCAGGCGCCGCGATGAGTCAGGTTCTGCAGCACCTCTAGACCCTTGCGGATGATCTCGTGCGACTTCTCGCCCTTGATGTTGGCGACGAAGCCGACGCCGCAGGCGTCGTGCTCGAAATATGGATCGTAGAGTCCCTGCTTCTCGAGAGCGCGCATCGTTGCCATCGCTCACCCTCCCTTCAATTGTCGTAGAATTTGGCGGTCGCCGTTGCGGCGTGGCCGCCGGGTCGTGACGGTGTCGGCCGGTTGGCCGACGGCAATCTGAGTCCGTTCTGTGTGAGTCGAGAGCACGACCATGGTCTCGGTGCCGGACACGCCATCCTCATATCGGATGCGGCTGATCAGCTCCTCGAGGGTCGAGGTGTTGTCGGTCTTGACCTTGAGCAGGAGCGTGTAGCCGCCGGTGACGTGGTGGCATTCGAGCACCCCCTCGACCTGCTCCATGCGTTCCTCGAAGGCGGTGATCTTACGAGGATGGTCGATCGACACGCCGATGAAGGCGGTCACATCTTTGCCTAACAAGCGGGCATCGACGATCGCTCGGTAGGCGCAGATGACGCCGTGCTCCTCGAGCTTTTTGATCCGTTCGACCACCGCCGGAGCGGACAAGCCGACCTGCTCGCCGATCTTTGCCAAGGGCTGCTCGCAGTTCTCCTGCAAAAGCACCAGAATCTGCCGATCTATACCGTCGAGCTCGAATTCCGATCCGAATTTCATAAGGTCCAATCGCGTGGGGACCGAACGAATAGCGGTAGTGCCCGTCGCCAGTCAACAGTTCGTTAGGCAAATTTCATATTTTCGTCGCACGAGCGTGCGACGCCCGTAGGGCCAGCGACGCAAGGAAGAAAAAGGGGGTTATCCCCATTTGGCCGAGGCCAAATCGGGATAACCCCCATTGCTGGAGGCCGTCGCTCGGGTCAGGCGGCGATGCCTTGCGGCGCCGCGGCGGCGTTGGGATTGCGCAGACCGCAGAATTCTTCGTAGTCGATCAGCTCGGTGATTGTCGGGTTCTCGCCGCAGATCGGGCAGCTCGGGTCCTTGCGCAGCCGGTGGGTGCGCAGCTCCATGGCTAGGGTATCGAAATACGTCATCCGACCGATCAGCGGCTTGCCGACCCCCAAGAGCAGTTTGAGCGTCTCGAGCGCCTGCACGCAGCCGACCAGCCCGGGCAGCACACCGAGCACCCCCGCCTCCGCACAACTCGGAGCCGCCCCCGGGGGCGGCGGTTCAGGGAACAGGCAGCGGTAACACGGACCGCGGTGCGGGTAGAAAACGGAGGCCTGGCCCTCGAACTGAAAGATGCTGCCGTGGACGTTGGGCTTGCCGGTCAGGACGCAGGCATCGTTGACCAAGTAGCGGGTCGGGAAGTTGTCGCAGCCGTCGACAATGACATCGTAGTCCTGATCCGCGATCAGACGCATGATGTTCTCGGAGGACACTCGCTCGCGATAGCCGATCACCCGGACATCGGGATTGAGTGCGTTGAGCGTCAGCTTGGCGGATTCGATCTTCGGCATACCGATGCGATCGTTGGTGTGCAGGATCTGGCGCTGCAGGTTGCTCAGGTCGACGGTGTCATGATCGACCAGACCGATCGTGCCGACTCCGGCAGCAGCGAGATAGAAGGCCGCCGGTGAGCCGAGCCCGCCGGCGCCGATGCAAAGCACCTTGGCGTCGAGCAGCTTTGCCTGCCCTGCCTCGCCGACCTCGGGAAGGAGGAAGTGGCGGCTGTAGCGGCCGAGTTGCTCCTGGGTGAACTGACGGTCTTGCACCCAGGGATAGCCGGCGCCCTTCCAGGCAGTGTAGCCGCCGGTCATCGAGATGACGTTCTCGTAGCCGAGCTCGCGCAGGTTTTTGGCTGCCAGCAGCGAGCGGGTGCCACCGGCGCAATAGGCAATGATGGGAGCTTGCTTGTCGGGAATCTTCTGCTCGACCTGGATCTCCAGAAAGCCGCGGGGAATGGAGACGGATCCGGCGAGGTGGCCCTCGCGGTATTCTTCCTTCTCACGGACATCGAGCAGCAGAAATCCCTGATCTCCGCTGAGCTTCTCTTTGACCTGCTCGATGCTCCACTCCGGCACGTGCTGGCGAGCTTCTTCCATCAGATCCTTGAAAGTCTTGGCCATTCGAGCTCCTTGCGATCAATCCTCGGCGGGCAGAGCCGCCGTGGATCAGCTGGTATAACGCTCGGGCGGATTCGAGTCTATCGAGCTAGCCGGCGATTCGAGCTGCTCCAGGCGCGCGCGCAAGTCACGGATGATGCGGTCGCTTTGGGCGGCATGGATCATCGCCATGACATTGGCGCCGAGCACACTGAGCAGGGCGGCTACGGACCAGGTCAGGTGCGAGCTGAGGTCGCCTCTCTGCAGGCCGCCGATCCCCTTGCCGAAGGTCACCAGCAAGATGACGGTCGCGACGCCGAGAAAGAGAATCGACATCTTTCCCATAGCAACCTTCAGTGAGGACGATCCGAGCCACAGCCGCCGGCCGATTCGGCGTCGCTGAACTCCAAGGCGTCGATCAGCCGCTTCGCCCGCCCGGCGAGAGTCGGCTCCTGCAGCAGGGCCTGTTTCACCAGCACCGGCAGGTCGAGCATGTAGGAGAAGAAGTTGACCAGCTTCTGATCGGGCAAGACGTCATCTTGCAGCAAACGTTGTCCGGCGCTGTCGGGCTGCACCGCCAGTGCCCGGCCCAACCTCTCGACTAGGGCAGCGCGTAGCTCGGCTGGCACAGTCTGCTGCGAGCGATTCCACCAACGGATCTGCGCCTGCCGGTAGGGCCGCTCGTAGATGTCGCGAGCGATCTCGAATTCGCAAAGACCGTGCAGCAGAACATTGGAGCGGCCGTCGGGCAGCGGCTCGACGTGAGCGAGACGGCCGGCGCACCCGACCGGGAAGATTTCGGGGCGATCGTAGTAGCTGTCTTGCCAGTCACCGCGCAGCAGCGTCATGCCGATCAGCTCATGGCTGGCAGCGGCATCTTTTATCATCTCGCGGTAGCGGGGCTCGAAGATGTGTAACGGCAACGGCACGTCGGGGAAAAGGACGACATTGTGCAGCGGAAAAATCGGAATGATTGCGGGCAGATCCATGCAGCTTTTTTGCCGGCTGCCCGTATCTCGCACGTGCTGCCCGGCGAGGCAAGGCGGGCCGAGGTTGTTACCTTGACAAGTGTCTGTCAGCTGCTAAGCGACACTGCCATACTCGTACTGTCGCAGGTCTCAACATGTTGCGTGCACGGACGGTCCACTGTCGTCCACTGCACACCCAATTCGGAGCGAGGGATCGTATGGGAATGAACTTCGTCGAGTCACTTTTCCGCTGGCTGCACGTCGTCGCCGGCATCGTTTGGATCGGCCATCTCTACTTCTTCAACTTCGTCAACGGTCCGTTTCAGACGACGATCGACGGCGACACCAAGCGCAAGGTCAATCCCGAGTTGCTGCCGCGGGCGCTGTTTTGGTTTCGTTGGGGCGCCGCTTTCACCTGGGTCACCGGGGTGTTCCTGTTGCTGATGGTCTACTACCACGGCCGCCAAGCCTTCGAGGGCCCGGAAGGAAATTGGAACGCCGGCGCCTTGGTGATGATCGCGCTGACTTTTCTCGGCGTCTTCGTCTACGACATCATCTACCGCAGCGTGCTGACCGCTCCGGCTGCCGGTTTCTGGGGCGGTCTGGCGCTATCTGCGGCGATGGTATTCGCCTACGACTACGTCGCCGGCTTCGGCTTCCGCGGCTACTCGATCCATCTGGCCGGCTTGTTCGGCTCGATTATGGCGTACAACGTCTGGTTCCAGATCTGGCCGGCGCAACAGCAAATC
>DASPMH010000732.1:0-3985 GCA_035627175.1 Terriglobales bacterium
CAAGCGAGACCGACGCGAATCTCCGGCAGATCGTCGCGGCGCGCGTGGGCCTCGACCAAGGCCAGCGCAATCTCACCGGCGCGGGTCGGGTCGTCGATCGCGAACATCACTTCGTCGCCGATCAGCTTGACCACCCGGCCGCCGCGCTTGACCACCTGCTCGTGGGCAGCTGCTTGAAAACGCTCGACCATGCTGGCGAGCTCGGTCGGGTCGAGCGCTTGGGTAGTCGCGGTGAAATCGACCAGATCGGCAAAGCCGATCACCAGCGGCAGGCCGGCTGCCGACGGTGCCAGGGCGAGCTGGGCCGCGGCACGCACCAGGTGGCGGCGCCAGACATAGCCGAGCGCCAGCTCGAGCGCCGGCGCCAGAGCTTCGATCCGTCCGTGCAGCTTCTCGATCGGCAGCGTGGCATCTTCGTGAGCACGGCGGTGTAGGCGCTCGGCGACCACGCTGACCTGGGCATCACTTACCGCTGCCATGGCATGGCCGATGACTCGGGTCAGCTGCAGCACGTCACCGGGATCGGCCTGCTGCACGTCGACCAAGCTGCGCACCGCGCGCACCGCAACGACGTCGGCGCGGGTGAAGCGCGCTTCGTCGTCGGTCACCGGCGCAAAGCCGAGCGCTTGCCACAGGCGGCGGAGCTCGTCCGGTTCGACGCCGCTCTCGCGGGCAACGTCGAGCGCGGTCAGCTCCGCTCTGCCGAGCAACCGTTCCGCCAATGCCCGCGATCGTCGCGAAGAATCCATGGCGGAGTGCTACGACACGCACCCCACCGCCGTCGAGGATTCCAGGTGCGCGCGCCCTTTCCCAAAGGGGGCGGCGCGAAGCGCGGGGGATTTCTGCGAGCCCGACACGCAGCCCGCACCCGGCACACCCGCCGCCGTCTACCGACGGCAGCTACACACCCCCAGGTGTGCGCCCTGCACCCGGCGCACCCGCCGCCGTCTACCGACGGCAGCTACACACCCCCAGGTGTGCGCCCCGCACCCGGCGCACCCGCCGCCGTCTACCGACGGCAGCTACACATCCCCAGGTGTGCGCCCTGCACCCCGGCACACCCGCCGCCGTCTACCGACGGCAGCTACACACCCCCAGGTGTGCGCCCCGCACCCCGGTACACCCGCCGCCGTCTACCGACGGGCTGATCGAGGAATGGCGCGAACAGATAGATCGCGTCTCTCTGGATCGTCGTCCCGTTGCCGACGATGGTCCGCTCACCGCCGATCGGCGGAAAAGAGTTTGCATCGGGGCCGGCATGTTCCGGATCCAGAGGTAGGAGGACCGTGCAAAGGCCATTGGACGCCAGGTTGATTGTATCCGCCTCTGGGGTTGCGTTGCTGGCGTCGATTGCATCGATCAACCCACCAAATCGCCATCGGCGACGTCGTAGGTGGCAGCGATCGCGCTCGCCGGAAGCCAGAGCGATGCAATCAACGCGGTCGCGAGCCGAACGCTGCGGTGGGCGAACGACATGCCTTTAGCGATCCTGACCTCGCTCCCTCTCCTCATCTGTTGGCGGCTGGACGACGCCGGCTTCCGGCGCGCGATTGCGATGCAGGTGTTCCTGCATGAAGGTGAACATCTCGTCGCGAGTGGCGAAGCGGCCTTGGTATCCCGACACGAGATGCTCGATTTCGCCGACGAAATGCCCCTCGCCTGGATCGGCGTCGTGATTGAAGCGCACGACAAAGGCGTAGCGAACCGGAAGCGGTGTGGTCAGCGAATCGTCGCGAAGCATCGGTCGTAGGTAGCGCGCCGCGCCGGTCCGAATCTCAAAGGATTCGCAAAAGTTTTGAAAAATCGTTACGGGACCGAACGCGCGGGATGCTCCGCGCTCCAGGCTCCGTTGCATCATGGTCAAAGCAGTCGCACGCCCCGACGGGGACGTTTGTTTCGGGCCGTTTCGCCTGGACGTTACGGCCGGTTGCGTGTGGCGGGGCGGCGAGATGATCACCTTGCGCCCAAAGGTCTGGCAGGTGTTGTGCGTGCTGGTCGCCAACCCCGGACGGCTTCTCACCAAAGATGACCTGATCGAGCTGGTTTGGGAGGGAGACGTCGTCGGCGATACGCTTCCGAACGTGTCGGTCACCGAGCTCCGTCGAGCCCTGGGCGACAGTGCCAAGAAGCCGCTCTACATCCAAACGGTGCACGGCCGGGGCTTCCGCTTCATCGCAACCATTCAAAATGTAGCTGCGCTCGGTCAGAGCGCGGCTCCGGCCGCTGCGCTCGGTCAGAGCGCGGCTCCGGTGGCTGCGCCCGGTAAGAGCGTGGCGCACGATTCGGGCGCGACCGCGGCATCGACGGCGGCCGCGCCGAGCGCGGTGCTGGTCGGCCGCGAACCTGAGCTCGAGCTGCTCGCCGGCGTATTGAGAGCCGATGCCGAATGTCGCGTCGGATTCATCTCGGGCGAGGCTGGAATCGGCAAGACGAGCCTGTTGAACGCGCTGCTGAGACGCGGTGTGTCGGCACGCGCGGTAGTTGGTCGAGGCCAGTGCCTGGCGCATTTTGGCCAGAGCTACCCATATCTGGCGCTGCTGGGAGCGCTCGAGGACATGTGCCGGACGTACCCACAGGTGCTGCCGCTGATGCACGCCGTCGCTCCCATGTGGTTGCGCCGACTGCCTGGGCATAGCTCCGATGAGGAATCCGAAACACCGAGACCTGGCGCAGAGAACGTGTCGGCGGCGGCGATCGACGAACTGCTGGCGTTGCAGAAAGCACTGGGTGAGGTGGTGTGGGCGCTCGAAGACCTACACTGGGCGGATCACGCCTCCGTCGAGCTGCTGAGTGTTCTGATCGAACGCGCGCCGCGGTCCAGCTGTGGCCTGGTGGCGACGTATCGGCTGGCGGAGGCGATTGCGACGTCGCATCCGTTGGTTCGCTTGCGGCGTGAGCTGCGGCGGCGGCAACGTTGTCGTGAGGTCGTGCTGGAAGGACTGAACGGCGCCGGCGTGGCGGAATATGTGGCGCTGCGCCGACCCGGGATCGCGGTTCCGGACTGGCTCCCGCACCGCTTGCTGATGCGCACCGGCGGCCATCCGTTCTTCCTGGTCTCGACCGTCGATCACTTGATCGATGCCGGCGAGCTGAATGCCGGGCACGGCGACGGGCCGCGCGATTGGCAACGCCTGGCCGCTTTGCTCGATGAGGTTCCGCCGACGTTGCGAGATGCTCTGCATGAGCAGGTCAGCGACACCAACCCGGCGGAACGCGCTCTGCTCGAAGCGGCGAGCGTCGGTGGGTTGGAAGTCGATGCGGCGACGATCGCCGCGGCACTGGCGCAACCGGTAGTGGCGGTCGACGCGGCCTGTACGGCACTGACCCGGCACTCGCTGATGTTGCAACGGGTCGGCGAGTCCGTGTGGCCCGACGGGACGGCGAGCGGACGGTATCAGTTTCGCCACGCCCTCTATCAGGAAGTTCTCTATGAGGACCAATCTCCGGCGGCGCGCCGCCAGATGCACGGCCGCATCGCCAGCGCCCTCGCGACGGCTTTCCACGGTGATAGCGTGGCTGCGCCGATCATCGCCGACCATTTCGAGCGCGGCGGCAACAACGACGCAGCGATCACCTACCACGTTGCGTCAGCGCAGATGTCGAACCAGCGCTTTGCCTCGCAGCAAGCCGCTTGGCACCTGCGGCGAGCGCTTTCTTTGCTTCCGCGAACTGTCGCTGCGGACGATGACCGCTCAGCGATGATTCTCGCTGAGCTCGGTCAGGTGTTGCCCGCGTTACAAGGGTTTGGCGACCCGGGATTACGTGAGATCTACCTGCACGCGCGGCGCTCCCGCGGCAGCGGCCCTCAAACGAGCGACGACTATGCCGTCATGGCGGGACTGTTATTGGCGAGCCTGATGCAACGCCAGGCGGCGGCCGCCGAAGAGCTGGGGCGCGAGCTGCTCGAAATGGCGGTGGACCCGCGGTCGCGCGCCTATGCCGATCAACTGATGGGTGCGGTGTACTATCACCAGGGGAATCTGCG
>DASPMH010000733.1:0-2280 GCA_035627175.1 Terriglobales bacterium
GGATCGCACCGGAAATGCCGACGGCGATGTAGAGCTCGGGGTCGACGACCTTGCCGGTCTGTCCCACCTGCAGATCGTTGGGGACATAGCCGGCATCGACCGCGGCGCGGCTGGCGCCCATCGCCGCACCGAGCTCGTCGACCAGCGGCTCGAGCACGGTCTTGAAGTTCTCGCCCGACTTCAGGGCGCGGCCGCCGGAGACCACGATGCGGGCATCGGTCAGCACCGGTCGATCCGACTTGGTCTCGCTGAAGCTCGCGTACTTGGTCTTCTTGGCGCCGGCGTCGATGGTCGCGGTGACCTGCTCGACCGCGCCGCTGCCGCCCTTGGCCGCCGGATCGAAGGCGGTGGCGCGGACGCTGACGACCTTCGGCGAACCTTCGATCGATACCGTTGCCAGGGCGTTGCCGGCAAACATCGGACGAATCATCGTACCGTCGTCATTGAACGCCGTTACCTCGCCGGCCATGCCGGCACCGAGCAGCGCCGCGACCCGCGGCAGCAGGTCCTTGCCGACCGCAGTCGCCGTCGCCAGCAACATCTCGGCGCCCTTGTCTTTGACTACCTGCGCCAGCGCAGCGGCGTGGGCATCGGCGACATAGGGCGAGAGCGAGTCGTCCTCGACCACGTACACCTTGGTTACGCCGTACTGCGCTACTTCCGCGGCGACCGCAGCGACACCCTTGCCCAGAACCACCGCGTGACACTCGCCGCCGAGCTTGGCGGCCGCTTGCTTGCCGGCCGTGAACGCAACCAGGGTCTGCTTGGGCAGCTTGCCGTTCTGGTGCTCGGCCAATACCAATACGTTTGCCATCGAATTCTCCTACTCTTCCCCTCAGGTCAGACGACCTTCGCCTCGTTGTGCAGCACTTGGACGAGCTCTTGTACCGTCTCGACCTTGCGGCCGGCCTGGCGCTTGGGCGGGGGCTCGAGCTTGTGGACCTTGAGCTTGGGATTGATGTCGACGCCGAGGCTCGCGGCCGGGACTTCCTTCAGCTCCTTCTTGCGGGCTTTCATGATGCCCGGCAGCGAAGCGTAGCGAGGGATGTTCAGGCGCAGATCGACGGTGACCACCGCCGGCAGCGGCAGCTGCAGCGTCTCGAGGCCGCCATCGACCTCGCGTACGACCGTCGCCGCGCCGTCCTTGACGGCGATGCCGGGGACGCCCTTCTTCTCTTCGTCGGATTCGAGACTCTCGACCTTCGAGGCGAAGGTCGCCTGCGGCCAACCGAGCAGCGCGGCGAGCATCTGACCGGTCTGATTGGCATCGTCGTCGATCGCTTGCTTGCCCATCAGCACCAGCTGCGCGCCCTCGTCGGCGACCAGCTTTTGCAACATGCGGGCGACGGCGAGCGAATCGAGCTGGCCCTCGGCGAGCACGAGAATGGCGCGGTCGGCGCCCATGGCGAGGCCGGTGCGGAGCTGCTCGGAAGCGGCCTTGTCGCCGATGCTGACCAGGACGACTCCACTGTTGTCGATCGCCTTCAGGCGCAGCGCTTCCTCGATGGCGATTTCATCGAACGGATTGACGACATACTTGACGTTATCGGTGACGATCCCCGACCCATCCGGCTTGACCTTGATGGTCGCATTCGGGTCCGGCACCCGCTTGACGGTGACCAAAATCTTCACGTGAAATCCTCCTGGAGGGAATGCGCGCAGCTACCACGACGGTAGCGCCATGGTCAAGGTGAGTTACTGCGGCCCCTGCGCCTCGATGAATCCCGCTTATGAGGTACCTTGACCTCGCCCTTCGCAAGGAGGCGGGATTCGCCCCCTTTCCCAAAGGCCAGCGCCGCGGGCGCGGGGATTTACGTTTCGGCGTCGAAGCCGAGGCGGCTGGAGAGATCGAGACCCGCTTTCAGCATCAGCGGCACGATCTCTTTTTCGATGCGCTCCTGGGTCAGACGGTAGGCGGGTCCGGCGAGTGACAGACTGCCGACCACGGCGCGGGTGTAGTCGCGAATCGGGACGGCGACCGAGCGGACATCCTCGACGTTCTCACCAAGGTCGACGGCGTAACCGTTGTCGCTGATCTTCTTCAGTTGCTGGGTCAGCACTTGCGAATCGATCACCGTCTTTTCGGTGAACTTCTGCAGCGTGTCCGGCAGCGCGTTGCGCACCGACTCGTCGGAGAAGGCGAGGTGGATCTTGCCCGCGGCCGTACAGTGCAGCGGCAAGCGGTCGCCGATACGCGAGACCAGTCGCACCGGCTGCGGTGGCTCGACCGCCTCGAGCGGCACCGCCGCACCGTACTGCAGCACGGTGACGAAGGTCGTC
>DASPMH010000734.1:0-2834 GCA_035627175.1 Terriglobales bacterium
CAAAGCGAGGCTCAAACGTTGATCGGCGACCTTCTCCTCGGTGGCGTCGATCACCAGAGCGAACAGCCCCGAGACCTCCCCCTTGGAATCGATGTCGGGAACGTAGGTCGCCCGAATGTAGCGCGTGCCTTTGATCGCGTACGGCACCCAATCTTCATAGCTGACCGTCTGCCCCGCCAGCGCCTGCTCCAGGTGTGGCTGGATGTTGGCGTAGGCCGACTCGCCGACGACCTCACGGACCCGCTTCCCGTCCATGTCGTTGGCCGCGGCTCCGAACCAGGCTTCGTATTGGCGGTTGTGAAAGCGGTAGCGCTGCTCGCGGTCGATGTACGAGATCAGCACCGGCAGCGCATCGGTCAGCAGCCGTAGCCGAGCCTCGTCGCGGCGGGCAATCTCTTGTGCCGCCTTCTCCTCGGTGATGTCGCGGTAGTTGCCGACGATCGCCTGGACGTCCGGCTCGTGGATCAGGTTGTTGCCGAGCAGATCGATCCAGCGCCAGGACCCATCGCGATGGCGGCAGCGCAGCTCGTCGCGCACCGTTTTGCCGGGAGATTGCATCGCCGCCAGCAGCAGCTTGGTGGCCTTGTCGACGTCGTCCGGGTGAATGACATCGAAGCCGCTGGTGCCTACCAGCTCGTCCGGCCGATAACCGAGGATCCGTTCGGTCGATGGGCTGACGTAGAGAAAGGTCGCGTCGGCCGAAAACAGCGCAATGGCATCGCTGCTGTTTTCGATCAGGGCACGGAAGCGCTTGTCGCTGATCATCGTCACTGGGCCAAGCTAGATGGATCGCAGCCAAGTGTCAGCACAGCACCCCAGGCTGCGCGCGGGGGAATTCACCGACCCGGTGTCGGCGTCAGGATCGCACCGCGCATCGGCACGAATGCGACCGCGGCGATACGCTCCGTCTCCAGCTTGCCGGCTCGTTTGCGAAGTCGGATCAGGGTCTCTTCGCCTCCCTCGCCGCGAGGCATCACCAAGGTCCCGCCCTCGGCCAGTTGCGCCACCAACTTCTCCGGCACCCGCGGCGCGGCCGCAGTGACGATGATCGCGTCGAAGGGGGCCGCTTCCGGCCAGCCGAAAAAGCCGTCGCCGGCGCGAACCTGCACATTGTCGTAGCCGAGGCGCTGCAAGCTTCCCTTGGCCTTGGTGGCAAGCTCCGGCAGGAGCTCGACCGAGTAGACCTCCTTCGCCAGCAGCGACAGCACCGCGGCCTGGTAACCCGAGCCGGTGCCGATTTCTAGCACCCGCTCGCTACCGTCGAGCTCGAGCAGCTCGGTCATCATCGCTACCACCGTCGGTTGCGAAATCGTCTGACCGCCGCCGATCGGCAGCGGCCGGTTGTCATAGGCGAAGCGCAAGTCCTCGGCTCGCACCAGCTCGTGACGCGGCACCCGCTCGATGGCACTGAGCACCCGCGCATCGCGAATACCGCCGGCGCGCAGCTCGGCCAGCAGCCGCGCCCGCGCGCCAGCATAATCGGCGTTACTCGGTGTTGCGCCGGGCGCGGCGTCGCAACTGAGCAGGACCACAGCCGCTAGCGATAACCAGATCGCTGTCATTGCGATCCATCTCAGGCCGATCGAGCCGTCATTTCCAGAGGGGGGGCTGCCGTTGGGCGTCCCGCGCGCAAAAAATGCGCGCGGGGAAGGGGACTTTCGCCGAGGATCAGTCCGCCGCCGGCGGCACGAAGGAGAAGGTGCGTTCGGCGTTGGCCTCCACATCGCTGCGCGTGATCCGGTACTCGAACACCTCACCGTTGATCCAGCCCGGGATGTGATCGCCGTAGTGGATCTCCGGATTGATGCGGTTGAACAGCACGCTGGGTGGTTGCCCGGGCAAACGGCCTGGATTGCCGTTGGCACCGCCCGGCAACGAGTTGACCGCACGGATACCGGCCGGGTCGAGCACGGCAACGAAGCGCTTCGACGGACCGCTGGAGAAGATGAAGCTGTTCGAGTTGAGACTGTAGCCGGCGGGGCTGACCGTCGAGCGCGCCCCGGGCGCCGCAAACGGGCCGAGATCGTAGGCCCCGATGCCGGCTTGCCCGAAGAAGTGCTGGAAGTTGACCTGATGGATCATGCCCCACAGCCAGGTCGACTGGTCGGCCGAGGCGAAACGCTCGGTCAGGAAAGTGAGCCCCTGGCGCAGCGCCGTCACCAGGATCTCGTCCTTGGTTTCGATCGGTGCGGTTCTCTTGTCGTCCCACAAGGTGCTCTCGCCATTGTCGCCCTTGGTGTGGACGACGAAGCCAGGATCGGTGCGGTCGATGTCCTCGATGATGTGCAGCAACGCCTTGACGGCATCGTCGCCGCCAGGAGCCCCGACGCCGGTTCCCGAGAAGTCGTCGGCAAACACCAACCGCCCGAGCCGCGTCTGCCAGCCGGCGAAGATCGAGGTCGCGACCGCGTCGGCGCGCTCTTCGTCGCTCACCTGCGTCTCGCGCGGAGGGACGTCGTCACGCAACTCGCTGGCATCGATCCCCGACAGCGTGTCGTAGGCAGGTGACCCGGGCTTGGCCACGCCCCACTCGCGCAGCCGGTCGAGCGCACTTGCCATCTCCTCGTCGACCAGGTCCGGCCGAGCCTCGGCCGCGGCCAGCAGAATCGGCACCAGCCGCTCGGCTTCCTTGCTCTTGAAGTCGTACTGGTAGCGCGACATGTCTGCGAACGAGATCTTCGCGCCCGGCTCGCGCTCGAGACCGGTCGAATTGGTCAACATCTCCAGAATGCGCGCCTGGCGGAAGCCTTCGGCCGTGGCGAAGGTCAGGTAGACGTCGTCGTTGAGCGGATCGTTGTCGAGGGTATTGCCGATCTGGTCGTTGTTCGAAGTGG
>DASPMH010000735.1:0-4174 GCA_035627175.1 Terriglobales bacterium
GATCGCGGTGGATTGTTGGTTCATCAACGCTTCGTTCCCGGCGGAAAGATCAACGGCGTGCCCAACGTGCCCTGATGGATTTGATCAAGTTTCGCATCCCAGCCGAATTCGTGCTCGCGCGCGTTACACCTTCCGCCTCCGAGTTGGCCTATGGCTTTCACCACGGTTGGCTCGAGCCACGCGACGTCGTAGCGATTGCCGTGGCGAAGTACGACAAGCGATCACCGTTGCAGCCGGCGGAAGAAGAGCTCGCGCTTCTCGTTCAGCAGAACCTGTGGAGAGTTGATGAGTTGGTCCACCGGCTGGAAAGTGAGGATCAAATTTCCCAGGAGCCGGCCGAGAAGCTGTGGCTGTTTCTGTCTCTCGCCTATCTGCTCGACAACAGCGCAGCCTTTTCGGAGCCGCTGCGGCTAGTGGAAGGCATCTATGCCGACTTCGATTACCCGGAAGAGCTCCAGGATTTCGTTCGCTACATGCCACTGCGGGCCGGCGATCGGCCTGGGCCGGAGGGCCTCCTGAGTCGCTGGCGCGCGT
This sequence comes from Terriglobales bacterium, assembly GCA_035627175.1. Lineage (GTDB taxonomy): Bacteria > Desulfobacterota > Binatia > HRBIN30 > HRBIN30 > DASPMH01. The sequence continues at coordinate 535 of DASPMH010000735.1, forward strand.
ATGTCGAGCGCCGCTCTGACCATTATAAGCAACGATCGGCGTAACAATGTCGCCCAGCAGAAAGGGCAGGTTAAAGCTCATCAATCCTTTCAGCTCGCGATGTACCTGCTCGAGCTTGAGAAACTCCGCCATCGCACCATTCGGCGGCTACAAAGCCTCGGGGCTGAGCCGGGAGCTCGGGCCGGAAGGACTCGCGGAATACCTCGAGTACAAGACGATCAACTTACCGATGGGGTACCAACTTCGCTGACAACGCTTGCACCACGAAGGACACGGAGCGCGAGGGAAGTTCTTCCTAGGTGACGGGGTATACCTTGCCCCCGGTCTTGCGATCACGTGTCGCTAGAGCACGGAGATAACTTTGGACCGGCGACGCCGACCATTTGGCGGCGCGAGTATCGATGAGCAGCACCTGGCCGGCACTGTCGATGAGATAGATGGTGGATTTGCCTCGGCGGTCGAGGCGCGCATGGGTCGATGCGTCGACGTGATACAGCGGCAGATCCAGACTGCGGCGCGCTGCAAACGCTTGCAATGTTTCCGGAGAATCGGTCGAAACGCCGGCGACGGCGATCTCCTCGGGCAGCGCAGACCTGAGCTTCTCGAGTTCCGCGACTTGCACCCGACATGGGATGCACGACGAGCGCCAGACATACAGGAGTAAGGGCTTACCAAGGAGCTCGGAAGCGTGGTGCCCTTGGCCGGTAAGGTCTTCGAACTTCCAGTCAAGCTCGGCGAGGTGCAACGGTGCAGATTCGATCGATGGCAATTGCGGGATGCGATTGTCGAGGTGCACTAGGAAGACCATCAGAGCCACGGTCGCGAGATACGAAACGGCTACCAGCACGCGGCCGCGGGATGTGGGTGCCGCGGCAGCCACAATCTCGGGATCCGCGGTTGGTACAAAGCTGCAATAGGGACACGCAGTCGCCGAGCGCAGCCGATCGCGTTCGGCGACAAGCGGGTTGAACAGTCGCGTTCGACAGCGCGGACATCGGATGTTCCAAATCTTCGCAACAGCCGGCACGATCAGTATCGGCAGCAGAATGGCAGCGAACCACTTGCTCTCGGGCCACCACTGATAAGCGAACAACATCAAGATTGCGCCGGGTGGGACGAAGTAATGGACGACGACCCGAAGCTGGCGCTGCACACCCAGGGCCGCAAGGAAGCCGACGTCCCTGCTGGAGACGGGCTGCGGCGGGCTCGACGGTAGCGGGCGGAAGCGCGCAAGGCGCAGTACGAGACGCCGCATGATGCTCACGGAGGCAACTCCGACAAACGATGCGATGATCATTCCCCAGAAGCCCAGTGCGTCGATGAACCCTTCCGGTATCCATCGGACGGCAACGCTGAAACTCACTAGCACGATGAAGGAGAGGACAATGAAGAGCAGGACCTGAACCGCAGGAATGCGAAAGCGGCCTCCACAGGCGTCACAGAGGAACCGCCTCTCCAAACCTGGGAAATCCTCGACCTCGACCAGCGTCCGCGAACAATTCGGACAGCGCGCCGTCATTCGTAACTCCTGCTAGAGTGCGACCTTGCGGTAGATTTCGGTCATCGGTAGCTCGAGCGGCAGGCACTCGATTGGGACGATGTCGTCCATTGTCGAATAACCCTGAGTCGTCCAATTGCTGTCTACTGTGCGTCGCCGGACTTCGACTGCCGCAACTTCCGGCTCGATCAACACATATTCGCGAAGGCTAGGTATGGCGCGGTAGAAGTCGAATTTCTCGCTGCGCTCGTAGCGCCGAGTCGCTTGCGACAACACTTCCACCAAAAGCACGGGATTGGTGACCTCGTCCGCGCGGCCCGGGACGAGCTGGATGCGGCCGCAGATCACCATGGCGTCGGGGTACGTGAGCAAACCGGCTGGAGTCTGCAGCCGCATGTCGCTGCCGAAGGCGCTGCAAGGTCCATCAGCGAGCGCGGTGCGCAGGCGCGCCAGAACGTTGGCGCAGACGTGGTTGTGGCTGACGGAACCGCCCGTCATGGCGAAAATCTCGCCCGCGCAAAACTCACGTCGGATGACCGAGGCCTCTTCGATGCGGTGATAATCGCTCAGGCTGTATTCGCGCTGGGGTCGAGTGGCCATGATGTTTTGTGCCGCCGACTGTATTCTCGTTCCGGCACGGCGGGCAAGTGAGCGCTAATCGAAGGGGCGTGTTCCGAAGTGGGCGAATGCCCGCTCCCTCACCATCCCCCATGCGCTCAGTTGCGCATGGGGACGGAATCTTCGCGACGAACCTAACGGGCTTTCCAGTCGGGCTTGCGCTTTTCGACGAAGGAGCGCGGGCCTTCTTTGTGGTCTTCGGATTGTTCGGCGATCTCGAGGTAGCCTGCGGCGATCTTTTCGGCTTGGGGAATCGGAAGGCCGAGGCCTGGAAGGATGCCCATCTTGGTGCCCCACACCGCGAGCGGCGCATTGGAAGCTACCATTTCAGCTAGATCGCGCGCGCGGCTCAGGATCTGCTCGGATATCGAAAGACGGAGGACACCCACCTCTCTCACTCAAGTGGATGTCCTTCGTTGGCCCAGTGGTCGTCGCTGGATGTTTTGCCGCTTCGGCGCGGGCGTCGTACGCGAAGCGCGCTCAAATGCCATCCTGCCGCTCGATTATGATCACGGGCACGCGCACAGCGCAGTCGTTGGCACGCCAGCATGGTGCGGGACGGGCTATCTGACCACACTGAGGTCACCCAAACTGACCACGCCGGGGTCGCCTAAACTGACCACGTCGGGGTCGGGCAAAGTGACCACATAGAGACCGGCCAAACTGACCACGGTCGGGTCGGCCAAACTGACCACAAATCGCGAACGCCGGTGCGGTCGCCAGGGCAGAGGTGCGCCTGCCATCCTCGGGGAATTTCGCTCCGAGGAGGACAGGATGTGTCAGAGGAGATGCGAGGTGGATCGATTGCAGGAGCTGGTGCGGCTGCATCGGCTGGGGAGCGGCCGGCGTGAGGTGGCGCGGCTGCTGGGAGTCAGCCCGAACACTGAACGGCAGTACCGCGAGATTCTAGAGAAGGAAGGACTGCTGGTCGGTGCGGCCGATCAGCTACCGGAGCTTGAGGAGTTGAAGGCGGCGGTCGCGAAGCACTGGGCCTCGAACCCGGCACAGGTGCAACCGTCATCGGTCGAGCGGTGGGCCGAGCAGGTGACGGGACTGCTGGCGAAGGGAGCCAGGCCGAAGGCGATCTACGATTATTTGCGGCTGGAGGTCGAAGGTTTTAGCGGCAGCCATTCGGCGATCAAGCGATTGTGCCGGCGGCTTGCCAAGGCGAAGGGGATCGAAGCCAAGGACGTCGTGATCCCCGTAATCAGCGCACGGCGAGATCGCGCAGGTGGACTTCGGCTACATCGGCAAGCTGTACGACCCCGAGCGCGGCGTGCTTCGCAAGGCATGGGTCTTTGTGATGGTGCTGCGTCACAGCCGTCACCTGTTCGCCCGCATCGTGTTCGATCAGCGCAGTGAGACGTGGCTCGCACTGCATGTCGAAGCCTTCGAGAAGATCGGCGGGGTGGTCGAGACGGTGGTGCCGGACAATCTGAAAGCGGCGGTGGTTAGAGCGGCGTTCGGCATCAGTGACGAGGTCGAGCTCAATCGCAGCTATCGCGAGCTTGCGCGCCACTACGG
>DASPMH010000736.1:0-2010 GCA_035627175.1 Terriglobales bacterium
GCCCGGCGGCATCGCTGCACCAACGCCTCGCCGAGCGCATCGGGGCGGAGCCCATCCTGCTGACGACGCCTGTGCCGACCGAGCCCGATTGGGAGCAGGTCGCGCCCGGCATCGAGTGCAAACTGCTGGCGAGCGACGCCGAGCGACGGCGGATCAGCATGCTGGTGCGTCTGGCCCCGGGGGCGACCTACCCGCCGCATACCCACGCGGGCGTCGAGGAGCTGCATCTGCTCGACGGCGAGCTGTGGATCGACGAGCGCAAGCTGCTGCCCGGCGACGGCAATTACGGTGCCCCTGGAACCGAAGACGAACGCGTCTGGAGCGAGACTGGCTGCACCTGCGTGCTCATCACCAGCACCAGGGACGTCCTTTCGCAGAGGAGGACCCCATGACCGACTCCCTCGGCGGCAAATCCGTCCTGATCGTCGAAGACGAGATCATCATCGGCATGATGCTTTGCAGCGAGATCACGAGCGCCGGCGGCACCTCGATCGGCCCGGTTACCTCGGTCGCCGCGGCGATCAAGGAGATCGATTCTCGGGCCGTCGATGCGGTCATCCTCGATGGCAAGCTCGTGGATGGCTCGGGCGCGGAGCTCGTCGGCTATCTCAAGCAGCGCCGAATCCCGTATGTCGTAGTCAGCGGCTATGACAAGGAAAGCCTGCCGCGCGGACTGAAAGGTGCTCCCTTCATTGCCAAACCCATATCGGTGCCGCTCCTGATGGAAGCGATCGAGCGGCTGGGCCTTCCTTACGAACAGGCGAGCTCGGACTAAGCCGAATTGGATGCCTCCGCGGAAGGTTTCCGCTGAAGGTTACTGCTTCTTCATCACGAAGCTTCCGGTGCAGCGTCCCGAAACCGTTCCTTGGGCGACATTGCTCTCTATTCGCCCGGACACATCCGTCAGGAGCTCGACGTAGTGGGAGGCTACAGGCTCCACTTTTATCCAGCCGCCAATTTCAGCGTCGCTGGCGAAGCGCAACCTTCCCCAAGGGCCTTCTGCACTGCCGTTCGCGAAGGTCACGGAGAGGCTATGACGTGTGGGGCACTCGCCACCGCTTCTGTTTCCAGGGACAGTCGACAATTGCATCTCCATCAACCAGGTCCCATCGAAGGCCGATGACGGGACGGCGGGCGCAGCGCTGGCGACAAGTGCCGGAGCGGTGACCGGTGCCGGTGCGGCGGACGGCTGGGCCGAGCCGGCGGCAGGCTCCGGTGCCGAGACTGGGGCGGGAAAGCGGGGCGGAGGCTCCGCCGCGTAGGTCGCCGGCAGCACCGCGGTTTCCGCCTGCCCGGGCGCGTTCGGGACCAGGCTGATGTTCACCGGCGAATCGTATTTGTTGTCGGCGCCCGAGGCGCTGTCGATTGCCCAGCCGATGCCGCCGCCCAGGATGAAGTTGCCGACCGTCGCCACCGCAACGCCCGACCTGTTGAAGTACGTCGCCTGCTGATAGCCCGGCTTGGCGCAAACGACCCAGATGCCGTGCTTGCTCTTCTCGATCAGCGCGCTCGATGGCGTGCTCTGCACGGTCGCGATCCGGAGGCTCTGGCGATAGAGCCCGCACTCGGCACCCATCGGATTGGTGTTGATCATGATGGCCTGGTGCCGGCCTTCGAGCACGGACGAGCAACCGCTTGCCGCCGCAAGAATGCACGCGGCAACTGCGAGAACTACAATCTTCACGATAAATGCTCCCCCTGACACAACCTCTATGCAAGGAACAGCTTCTGAGCGTCAACGCGACATTCAGCCCGCAGCGATTTCCGGCTGGAAATCGCTCTCATGTCGAATAGCCGGAAATGCCGAAAATCGAGTGCGCACGAGAGATGCGCGCTGGCAGGCCAACCCAGACCCGCGGGATCGATTTACCGCATTTATGGCTATTCGATATTGCCTACCTCGGGGGTCGGCTCGAGCTGATCCTGAACCGAATACGGTAGGTCTGGCAAAAAACGGGGAAAACGGTCGAAAACGGTGAAAACCGATGACGCTGGCTTCGTTGCGCATTG
>DASPMH010000737.1:0-3545 GCA_035627175.1 Terriglobales bacterium
CGGTCACCTCGAAGTCGGGATAGTACTGCTTGCGGGCGAGCTCGACGTTGCTGCTTTCGCGGGCCAGCAGCGCCCGCTGCGCCTCGAGCTCCGGCCGCTGTTGCAAGGCTAGCTCGACCCAATGAGCCAGCGGCTGCTCGATCGGCGGGATGTCCGGTATCTCCGGCAGGTCCAAGGCCTGGTTCGGCGGTCGGCTAAGCATCGCATTGAGCTCCGCCGCTGCGCTCGCGATTGCCAACCGAGCCGTCATGGTCCGGTTGATCAAACGACTGAGCTCGACCTGCGCCTGCAGGACATCGGCCTGCGAGACCTCCGCCGTCGCATAGCGCTGCTCGGCGAGCCGGGTCAGCCGCTGGCCGAGGACACGATCGCGCTCGTACAATTGGCGGCGAGCATCGGCGAGCCAGAGATCGTAGTAGGCCCGCTTGACCATGGCGACAGTGTCGAGCTCGAGGCTGCGCAGGCCGCTCGCCATCGCCTCGGCGTCATGTTTGGCGACGGTGCCGGCGAGGCCGCGCTTCCCCGGAAACGGGATCGCCTGCGAGACCTGGAAGATGTTGTTCTCGGCACGATCGAGGCGCAGCGAGTTGGGAACGTTGAAGGCTTCGTAAGAGAGCTTCGGGTCGGCGTATGCCGCCACCTGCGCCGGCACCGCCCGGGCGGCATCGACGCGCGCACGGGCCGCTTGCAGCGCCGGGTTGTGTGACAGAGCGGCGGCAATGACCTCCGCCAGGGACAACGAGTCGTCACCGCGCGCCGGAGCGCGCAGCGACAGCAACAGAGCGATCGCAATCAGCAACAGGTGCATCTTCTTCTCTCGGCCGCGCTCGAGGCAGCGCGGGTTCCTGTTTGACCAGCGGCGGCAAAACGGGTCGGCCACAAGGCAGACCAATCCGACGCCTCACCGGTGGCAGCCGGTGGACCAGAGAGACGGAGAAGCGATGCTTCAGATCAGGAGGTGGCGATTGAGGAGGAACAGCGCCGGACCGGCGCGGCCGGTGGCGGTGGGAAGGAGCTCGGAGAAGTCGCGCGGCGGAGAGAGGCTGAGCGGCCGCGTCAGTACCTCGATCAGCCATGCATCGATCGTCGGTGCGGGCGCGCTCTGCGACACCACCAAGCTGTCATCGCCGCTGGGAGCGATGCCGCAGCAGCGCCGCGGGTTGCTCTTCTTCGCCGAAGGACAATCGTCGGCGCAGCAATCGACGGCGCGCATGATGCGGACTGTCTGCACCTGCTCCGCATAGGCGACGCGGACGAGACCCGTCGCCAACACCAGAGTCATCAACAGGCGCAGCACGCGAGCAGACATGACTTTCGCGCCTTACGCCTGGCGCTAACCATATTCAAGGGGGCTCGGTCCCAGGCGGCGCCCCCTTTCCCAAAGGGCTGAGGCTTTCGCCGGCGAAAGCCTCAGCGCCGCAGGCGCGGGCGGGCGACGGGATCGGAAGGTGAGGCGCGGCCGCCGCGCTCTACCGAGCGCAGCTACGCGCTGGCGCGCAGACGGCCGGCGCTCACCTCGGTGCCGCTTGGCGTCGGTGAGCGGACTGCGCCCGGTGAATCCGGCGCGATCGGCGCCTTCATCATCTGCGTCATGTGCATCTGCTTGGCGGCGGCGCGCTCGGCGATTCCCGGCGCGAGGTTTTTGAGCAGGACCTTGACGATGCCGTCCGCTCCGACGATTTCCTTGTCCTTGGGATTGGCTGCGATCCGAACGATCGCATCGACGACATTCTGCGGATCGTGCAACGGCGTCGGCGCCTGCACCTCGTGTCCGGTGTAGTTGGCGGCGTGATCGAAGAACGGCGTGTCGTGTGCCGTCGGCATCACCGTACAGATGTGAATCGTGTCGCGATTGTCCGACTGCATCACCTCCTGCCGCAGCGCATCGCTGAAGCCGACGACGCCGTGCTTGGCGGCGGCGTACGAGGCGTAATAGGGCACCGTGTGCCGGCCGAGCTCGGACGCGATGTTGATCAATGTGCCCGAGCCTTGCGAGAGAAATTGACGATAGGCGCAATGGCTTCCGTAAATCGTGCCGAGCAGGTCCGTTTCGACCACCTTGACGTGGTCGGCGAGCGGGACGCGCTCGAACGGACCGATCGCGCCGACGCCGGCGTTGTTGATCCAGATATCGATACTGCCGAAGCGCAGCACCGCAGTCTGCGCCAGCCGTTCGACGTCGCTGCGATCGGCGACGTCGGTTTCGACCGCAAAGGCCGCGGCGCCGAGTCCCTGACACTCGCGGGCAAGCTCCTCGATCAAGGCAGCGCGCCGCGCTGCGAGAACGAGCTTGGCTCTACAAGCCGCAAATTGCCGCGCCGCACCTTTACCGAATCCGCTAGACGCGCCGGTGATGACGATGACCTGATCGGTAAATGAGCGATCTTGCATGGTGTGGCCTCCGGGTTATTCACCGGGAGAGAGCAACGTCCATGCCCTGCCTCGCACCTGTCGCGAAGTGCTTCGCGGCTGCGGCGCAATCTGGCGCCGGTTCCCTTTTTACTGCAGCTCACGCCAAGGGCGCGAAGAAATCATCAATGGTCAAGCGGCTTCGACGCGCGCCCGGCCGGCGTCGGTTAGCGCGAAGACGGAGGTCGCCTGGTCGTAGGTGACGAGGCCGTCGCCGACGAGGCTTTCCATCACCTGCGAGAACGCTTGGTGGCCCGCTTGGTAAAAGACGAGGCTGTGGGTGTGGAGCTCGCGGATCGATAGCGAGCCGCCTTTCTTCGCGAGGAATTTCATCAGACCGATGCGGGTGACTTCGATGTCCATGGTTCACCTGGGCTTGAGGCTTGGGGGCTTGAAGACCTGAGGGCTTGGGGCAGAAAGGCCGGGGGGAAGGAAGAGGCGAGTCGAGAGGCAGCGGGGTTCTGTGGGGGTTATGTTGCCGTCGCCGTCGCAATCGGCGCCGTTGTGGCCGGGGTAGGCGCCGCGCCGGGCGTCGTCGGCGTTGCTGCCGTCGCCGTCGGCGAGCTCGAGAGCTAAGGCGACGTAGTCGGCCGCGCTGACCACTTCGTCGCCGTTGGCGTCACCACGATGGACCCCGGCGCCGGTCAAATTCGGAATGCGGGTGACGGTCGATCCCACCACCAGCACGTCGTAGCGGCCGTCGTCGTTGAAGTCACCGGAGGTCGCCATGCCGGCGCGTACGCTACTGATCACTGTCGCTTCGTTGCGCAAACCACCGGCGCCTCGGTTGAGCACCAGCGTCGTCGCATTGGCAAGCTGATCGTTGATCACCAGATCGGCCAGACCGTCGCCATCGAGGTCACGCGCGGCGAGACCGCCGGGCGTGCCGTCGAGACGGACCTGACGGCCGGCAGCGATATTGCCGCTGCCGTCATTGATCAGCGTCGTCGCGGTGCGAGTGATCGGGAAGGTCACCGCGGCATCGTTGCTGCCGTCGCCGTCGAAGTCGGCAATCGCCAACGAAGCGGGGATCGAAGCCAGCGTCAACGCAGTGGGCTCGGCGAAGCCGCCGCCAACCTGCCCGGCAAAGACAAACAAGCGCTCGCTCGCTGAGTCGGTCGCCGCCAAATCGATCG
>DASPMH010000738.1:0-2302 GCA_035627175.1 Terriglobales bacterium
ATCGGCGCGAGCGGATTGCGCAGCTCGTGGGCGAGAGTCGCCAGGAACTCGTCCTTGCGCCGATCCGTAGCTGCGAGCTGCTCGGCACGATGCTGCAGCTCCCGCCGACCGACCCGCAGGGCGCGGTCGGATGCGCGTTGCGCGGTGACGTCCCGAAACACCAGCACGATTCCTAAACAACGGCCCTGGTCCATGATCGGCGCCGCAGAATCGTCGATCGGGCACTCGCTGCCGTCGCGCGCGACCAAAAGCGTGTGATTACCGAGTCCTACAATTCTGCCGGTCCGCAGAACTTTTTGAACCGGATTTTCGATGGGTCGGCGGGTGCTCTCATGAAGAATACGAAAGACGTCTGTCAGCTGCCGTCCCTTTGCCTCGCTCTCATTCCACTTCGAGAGTTGTTCAGCGACCGGGTTCATCCAAGTGACCCCACCGCCACTGTCGGTAACGATAACCCCATCACCGATGCTTGTGAGGGTCGTACGGAGCCATTGCTCACGCTCCGCCAGAGCTTGTTCGGCCAGTCGGCGCTTATGAATCTCACGGCCTAACGCATCAATTCGGTCATTGAGGATGCGGAAGCGTGACTGTACGGCGGCGGGGTTGTCTCGAAAGCGCAGCAGCAGGTGGCTTTGGCCGCCCTCTTTGATCGCCAATCCGGCCTCACATGGGGTGTCGAGCTCGCCGTCGTTGCGAGTGAGGAAGATCAGCCGTCCAGGCACCATATGCCGTTGCCGGGCGCGGAGCCGCAAAAATTCCGGCACGACCGACGTGCCATCCTTCACGACCTCAGCGAGTGGCCTGCCCAGCAACTGCTCTTCGCGCCAACCGATCGTGGCAATCGCGGCCGCATTGGCCGCGACAATGCACCCGCCGGCCGAAACAAGTAGCAGCGGTTCGGGCAAGACGTCAGCGATCTGACGGAACTGCGAGGCCGCAATCACTGCGCTTCAGGCGCCGAAATACTCGCGCCCATCGGCCGCTTCGGCATTGGCTGTCGGCCGCAGGTAGACGGTCACCTTACAGCCAGGATCGCCAAGCGCAATTGCCTGATCCAGAACGACCTTGGCATAGCCGAGATTGGCGGCGGTGATGCTGCCGAAGACATTCGACGTCATCATGCATAGAGCGGGACGACCGACCACTTTGTCTTCGAACGGGCAGCGGCGATTGCCGAAAACGATCTTGTCTTCATTTTCTTCGATGATGAAGAAGTCGCCTTGGATGCGCTGCTTCAGATCCACCAGGACTTGCGCAATCTGCCGGCGGTCGAGCTGATCGACGGCGAGCGCGCGCTTGTATTCGGCGTTCATCTCGTCACCCATCTGTTGTCCCACGATGCTGACGAAGCCACTCGCATCCGCCAGACCGACGACATCTTGAAGTGTTCCGGCCAGGTGGCGGAGCAAGGTGCGCAGAAAGACGTCGCGCTCCAGCTGCACCGGTAGTGCTGCGATCGTAGCCGCTGTCTCGTCTTCCATCTCAATACCATCCTGAAGCGGGTGAGTGCGTAGATGATGTAGTTCCTTATACAGCGCCGGAAAGGTTCCGCTATCCCGCCTTCCTGCTTTTTTGTCTTGCGCCAAACAGCGGCCGCCTGTCACTGATTGACCGTAGCCTACCAGGGCGGTATGGAATCCCGCACATGAATCGCGGTTATTCCTTCTTTGCGTACCTCGGGTTCCCCGCGGAAAACCGGGGCTGAGTAGCTGCGCGAAGTCGGCACACCGTTCGATCTGCAGCAATCACTCAAGCCTCGGGAAGCCTCCCGGGGCTTTTTTGCTTTTAGGACGTGCCCATGAAGGAACGAATCGAAGACCGGAACCTGATCGAAATGACTCCGCTGACCCGACCGGCTGAGATGAAGGTGCGCTTGCCGCTGAGTGAACGGGCGGCTGACGTCGTGCGCGAAGCACGGCGTGGTATCCGCGATATCATCCACGGACGCGATCGCCATCGCTTGGTGGTAGTCGTCGGGCCGTGCTCGATTCACGACCTCGACGGAGCGCGCGATTACGCCCGCCGGCTGCAACCGCTCGCCGAAGCGGTGCGCGACCATCTGCTGGTGGTGATGCGGACCTATTTCGAGAAGCCGCGCACCACTGTCGGATGGAAGGGCCTGATCAACGATCCCCATCTCGACGGCTCGTGCGATATCGCCACGGGCATCGAGCTCGCCCGTGGTTTGTTGCTCGAGATCAATGAGCTCGGCCTGCCGTGCGGCTACGAGGGCCTCGACCCGGTGACGCCACAGTACATCGCCGACCTGATCAGCTGGGCGGCGATCGGCGCACGCACCACC
>DASPMH010000739.1:0-3759 GCA_035627175.1 Terriglobales bacterium
GAGCCCGCCTGTCGCTGGGTCCTGCGGCACCGCGCCATGACGCTGATCGTCACGCTGCTGTTGGTCGCCTCGACGGTGCCGGTATACTTCAAGCTCGGCTCGGAGTTCATGCCGCCGCTCAACGAGGGCGCCTTCCTCTACATGCCGACCGCTCTGCCGGGCATGTCGGTGACCGAAGCGCAGCGGGTGTTGCAGATTCAGGATCGCATCCTGCGCAGCTTTCCCGAGGTCGAGCACGTCTTCGGCAAGGCGGGTCGGGCGACCTCGCCGACCGACCCGGCGCCATTCTCGATGGTCGAAACGACGATCACGCTCAAGCCGGAGTCCCAGTGGCGTCCGGTCGAGCGCTGGTACAGCGACTGGCCGCGGCCGCTGCGCTGGCTGATGTCGTTCTTCACTCCCGAGCACATCACCTTCGATGAGCTGCGCGAGGAGATGGACGCGCAGCTGCGCATGCCCGGCATTCCGAACATCTGGACGATGCCGATCAAGAACCGCATCGATATGTTGTCGACGGGAGTGCGCACGCCGATCGGCATTAAGATCCTCGGCGCCGACTTGCAGACCATTCAGGATATCGGTGAGGACCTCGAAGGCATCTTGCGGGCGATTCCGGGAACGCGGAACATTCTCGCCGAGCGCACCGCCGGCGGCTACTATCTCGATTTCGAGCTCAACCGCGACCAGCTGGCGCGCTACGGCTTGTCGATCGCCGACGCACAGACGGTGGTGATGTCGGCGATCGGCGGCGAGAACATCACCAGCACCGTCGAGGGGCGCGAGCGCTACGCCGTCAACGTGCGCTATGCGCGCGACTTCCGCGACAATCTCGCCGAGCTCGGACGGGTGCTGGTGCCGGCGGCCGGAGGGATGCACGTGCCGCTGGCGCAGCTCGCCGACATTCGCATGATCGAGGGCCCGGCGATGGTGCGTAGCGAGAACGGCCAGCTCGCCGGGTACGTCTACATCGACATGAGCGGACGCGATCTCGGCGGCTATGTCGACGAAGCCAAGGAGCTGGTGCAGCAGCGGCTGACGCTGCCACCGGGCTACAGTCTGATTTGGAGCGGCCAGTACGAAAACCTGGCGCGGGTGCGCGAGCGGCTCAAGATCGTCCTGCCGCTGACGCTGTTTCTGATCGCGGTGCTGCTCTACATGAACACCAAGTCGGTGGTGAAAGCGGCGATCGTCATGCTGGCGGTGCCGTTTTCGCTGATCGGTGCGATTTGGCTGCTCTACCTGCTCGACTACAACACCTCGATTGCGGTGTGGGTCGGCATGATCGCGCTGATGGGCCTCGACGCCGAGACCGGCGTGTTCATGCTGCTCTTCCTCGATCTCTCCTACGAGGAGCGCAAGCGCGAGGGCAAGCTGCGCACCCCTGCCGATCTCGAAGAAGCGATCGTGCACGGCGCGGTCAAACGGGTGCGGCCGAAGATGATGACGGTGCTCGCCGACCTGCTCGGCCTGCTGCCGATCATGTGGGCGATGGGTGCCGGCGCGGACATGATGAAGCGTATCGCCGCCCCGGTTGTCGGCGGCTTGGCAACGTCGTTCCTGCTCGAGCTACTCGTCTACCCGGTGCTCTACTCCTTATGGAAGACCAGGGAGCTCCGCAAAGGGCTGTAGCGCTCTCCGAGCGCACCTTGGCCAATTGGGGCCCGGGCGGCGGCGGGGTCCGCCGCGGATGGCGCGCTCGGAGAGCGCGCGCTACAGCTTCAAGGTGCGGGGGCCAGGCAGGCGAGGGGGGATTTGCAGACTGACGCGTTGCTGGCAGCGTCGATGAAATGTTTCGCGGCGCAAAGGAGACGACATGATTGCAGCAATCATCATCGGACTGATCGTCGGCGTGCTCGCCAAGCTGCTCCACCCCGGGCGCGACGACATCGGCATCATCTTCACCATTCTGCTCGGCATCGGCGGCTCGATGGTAGCGACCTGGCTCGGCCACGCCCTGGGCTTCTACGAAGCCGGCGAAGCCGCAGGATTCCTCGCCTCGATCCTAGGCGCAGTGCTGCTACTAGCGGTGGTCACCCGCCTCCGCCGCTAAAACGGGTGTCCCGGTCCCCCCTCCTTTCCAAGGAGGGGCAAGGTGGATGTCGAGGCGGGGACTTAGGTCAGGCATATTCCGGAATCGCCACCTCGCCCGCCGCATCCTCCTCCATCGACTCCAGCACCTGCAGGTTGTCCCACACCGGAATTCCCGCAGCCTGATAGAGCTGGCGGGTGCGCTCGGTGACCGCGCCGACGCGCACCAGCGCCGGCATCATCAGATCGCGGAACGCATGAATGTGACCGGGCGGCAGATGCGCGGCGAATCCCGCTCCACCAGCCTCCATCATGCCGTTGATGAAATCCTCGAGGCCGATGCCGGAACGTTCCAACACTTGGAGAAACCCCGGATCGGGGGCGGGGATGCCCTTGCCATCGACGCCGCCGGTGGCATCGGCCATCAACTTGACCGCATCGAAGGCGAACTGCGCTACGTCCTCGCGGTCGTCGGGATGCATGTCCTTGATGGTGCTGCGCAAATAGACGTTGCCGAAGGCGACGTGGCGGGCTTCGTCACGCAGCACGTACTCGGTCAGCGAACGTAATAGCGGACAGCTCGCCTGTCGCCGCATGTTGTGAAAGGCGGCGAGCGCCAGCCCTTCGACCAGCATGTTCATGCCGACCATGGTCTTGGCGAAGCTCCCCGACTGCAGCGTCGCGTCGATCACTTCCTTGAGCCACGGCGAGATCGGATACACCAATCCCAACTTCTTGATGTAGGCGTCGTAGACCTCGACGTGGCGCGCCTCGTCGACCGTCTGCGTCGCTGAGTAGAGCTTGGCCTCGTAGTCCGGAGCGGCGTGGGTTACGGCGGCGGCGGTCATCAGTGCCCCTTGCTCGCCGTGGAGGAACTGCGACAGCAGCTGGCAGGTGGCGTGGGCGACGAAGGTCTCGCGGGTCGGCTTCGACAGCTTCTGAAAGAACGGCACCCGCAGGAACGGAAAGCGGTCTTCGCCGACGATCGGCATCGAGGGATCGATCTCGATCGACCAGTCGAGCTCGGTCTCGGCGTCCCACTGGTTCTGTTTTGCCTTGGAATAGAGATTCTTCAGCTTCTGGTCGTCGATGGCGTAGGAGAAGTTCCAGGCGATATCCATCGGTGTGGCGTAGCCGGAGAGCTCCTGCCAGGGCTGTAAATCACTGGCGCTGGATGGAACCGGGATCTTGCTGCTCATAAGTCCTCCTGTCGGCGAGAGGGAGTGAAGCTAACCGATGTCGGCGGAGAAGAGAAGGGAGAATGAGCCGCCCTCTCGTTCCGCGCCGGCGGGAGTGCTATGGGTCAGCCTCTCATCTACCTATTTTCACGACAGCCGGTCCGGGGACCGGCTCACAAGGAGGCTACATGGCAGCAGGGTCACTGAATCTCGAAGATGCACGCGCGCTCCTACGAACGGTGATCCGCTCGATCGACAAGCGTACTGAGTTCACCGTCACACTGAAGGAGGGCGACCAGCCTGCGGCGGTGGTGGCTCTGGCCTTGCGCGGTAACAAGACGACCGTCACCATTCCGATCGCTCAGATCAGCGCGGCGCTCGAAGGGGCCATTCCTCGCAATCAGCTGCGCACCAAGCTCAAACGCACCATCGAGCTGATGTCTTTCAAGCCCTCGACCATCACCAGCACCAAGATGCTGACCGGCTCCGCGGTCGAAGGCGGCTACTTCCGCACCCAATCGGGCAACCGCGGCGGCGGCGGCCGCCGCTAGTC
>DASPMH010000740.1:0-4450 GCA_035627175.1 Terriglobales bacterium
ACAACCGCTTCACCTCGTCGGGAAAGGAAGCGAATTGGGCATGGCACCGTTCGACCAGCTCGAACATCGACAGGCCGAGCGCGCGCGTCAAACCATGAACCTCCTCGAGGTAGACGTCGTTGTAGAAGATCTCGACCGAGAGCTCGAAGCGTTTGCACATCAGGTACTCGTCGAAGCTCATCGAATCGGTCGCGATGACGAGCTCGGCGATCTCGACGCTCGGGAACGGTGCATCGAGGAAGCGGTAGGTGCCATGGCATTGGGGAAATACGCGAAAGCGCGTTTGCAAACCGAACTGCTCGCGGGCGGCGGGACGGGCCATCTCGGTGCCCGGAAGCAGCACCAATGGATACATCTTGATTCGCTGCATGCCTGCTTCCATCGCCGCTCGGATCGAACGGAGATGCGACGCCGGCGTGTTACCGGGCAAACTGAGTATCAGCTCGGTGTACGACCGCTGGTCGAGCTCCATCGCCGCGCTTGCCATCTCGATCAACACGCTCTCGGAGATGTTCGAGCGCTTGATGTTGATCAGAGTCTGGCGGTCGGTCGATTGCAGCGCCGCTCCGAAGCGCATCGCGCCTTTGGCGCGGCGCACCGCGTCGAGGACGCGCTCCTTGCGGTTCTTGCCGGTCGATACCTCGATGGTCTTCGGCCATCCGTAGGTTTCGCGAATCTCGGCGATCAGGTCGCAGATTTCGAGATCCTGAGCATACATGCCGAAATTCGAATCGGCGATGTACAAGCGCGGCGGGCCGTTGCCGATCCGTTGCGCGATGTATTCGAGCTCGGCGCGAAATCGCTCGGTCGATACCGAGCCGACCTTGGTGTAGTAATCCTCGCCCTCGACGCAGAAGGTGCACTGAAACGGGCAGCCGCGCTTGGTCTGGATCAGTGGCACCAGATCGGTGTGCTCGAAGAACCGATCGAGTAATCCGCTGAGATACGGCGACGGAAATTGATCGAGATCGCGCTGGCGGGCGGCTGGCGCCGGTGCGACCAGCTCGCCATCGACGAGGTAGTGCACCGCCGGCAGACGCACTCGCCGTCGCTTGAGATCGGCTGCGTCCATGCCGCTGGCGAGCAAGCACTGCAGCAGCTCGGAGAAAGGTATCTCGCCTTCTTTGTAGATGTAGAAATCGATCAGCGGATGCTGCTCGAGAAAGCTGCGCTGCTCCTCGGTGTGGGTCGAATAGTTCGGCCCGCCCATGACCACGATCGTGCCGGGAGACCGGGCCTTCAGCTGGCGGATCACTTCGTAGCTCAGCTCGCGGTTCCAGATGTAATTGGTGAACCCGATCAGCGCCGGCGAGCGCATCAGGAAAGCCTGGCCCAGCTCTTCCGGAGAGCGGAACACCTCGACATCGACGCAATTGCCGAGCTGCGCGACCGCGTGCGCTCCGACACATCCCGCCGCATAGGGGAAGGTCTTGTTCTGATTGTGCGGGTGCAGCAGGTCCGCAAGAAGAATGGCAATCCGCTCTTGCATCGGGTCACCGCATCGCTTCGACGCCGGGAGCGCGCGTCGCCAGCGGCGGGGCCAAGCGCAACTGGGCTTCCGGGCGGACCGGCTCGTGTTGCGGCGCCATCGCTCGCTGCGCTTCGGCGTCCAGATCGCGCAACTGATAGAACGGCAGCCCTTGCGCCAACTGATACAGCCGCTGGCAATACTCACCGATCAAGGAAAGCATCGCCCCCAGTGCACCGCTGGCCAAGAGCAGCGAACCGGCGGCGTAGACTCCGGCGAGCAGCAGAGGAATCGACACACCGAGGGCGACGAGCGCGGCGAGGCCGCTCAACAAGAACGGACGGCGCACGGTCAATAAATAATAGTCGGCGGCGATGCCGAGTAAGCTGAGGAACGAGTGCCCTCCGGCACGACTCTTGTCACCGGTGCGCACCGGCACTTCGGCTACCCGACGCGCCCGCTTGAGGAACAACGGCGTCATCAAGCGGCGCGCCTCCCCCTCCGCGGCCAAGTCCCGGATCACCCACGATTGAAATCCCCGCATGCCGCAGCCGACATCGCGAATCGCCGATCCCGTCTTGCGGCGGACATAGGCATTCATCAGTCGAGAAGGCAGCCGGCGACTCAGCCAAGGCGCGCTGCGGCTCTCTCGATATCCACAGACCAGGTCGTAGCCATGGTTGAGCGGCTCGAGCAATGCCGGGATATCCTCGGGGCAATTCTCCAGATCCGCATCCATGCAAATGGCGCGTTCGCCGCGAACTTGGTCGAAGGCAGCGCAGATCGCTGCCTGGCTGCCGAAATTACGCACCATCGCAAACGGACGGATGCGCGGGTCGCGCGCCGCCCGCTCTTGCAAGATCGACCAGCTCGCATCGGTCGAACCGTCGTCGACCAGGATCAGCTCGAAGGAGATCCCCATCGGGTCGAGGACCGCGATCAGGCGGTCGAGCAGCTCCTGCAGAGTCGACGCGTTGTTGTAGACCGGTATGGCAACCGACAGGTCGATCTTGCTCATCTTCCGCTCGGGGACGGGGACGGTACCACTTTCAAATTGCCAGTGCTATACGAAACGCCCGCCCGTGCATGTGTCCTGTGACGCGATGATCCCAGCCAATCCGCCGACCACCGGGATGGACGTCTCGGTGCTGGTGCCCGTTTACAACAACGCCGAGACTATCGCAGAGCTACTCGACCGTATCCTCGCGGTGCTGTCGCCGCGGGCGATATCCTTCGAAGTGGTCATCGTCGACGACGGCTCGCAGGACGATAGCCTCGGCATCCTGCAGGCCAGAGCGGCGGCTGATGCGCGACTACGGGTGTTTGCGCTGACCCGCAACTTCGGCAGCCAAGCGGCGTCTTGCGCCGCCTGCGACCTGGCGCGCGGTCGCCGGATCGTCCATATCGACGCCGACCTCGAGAACTTCCCGGAAGACATTCCGTTGCTTCTCGACAAGATGGAAGAGGGGTTCGATTTCGTCCTCGGGTACCGTGTCGAGCGCAAGAGTCCTTGGCTGACCCGGCGGCTGCCGTCGCGGCTGCTCAATCGATACATCCGGCGGCAAACCAAAATTCCGATCCGCGACGCCGGCTGCGGTTTATGCGGGCTCGATGCGAGGCTGATTCGTAACCTCGAGGCAGAGGGCGAAGCTCGGCGGCTGATGAAGCCGATGTTGCTGCGCCGCGCCCGTCGCATCACCGAGGTGCCGGTGCGCCACCGCGCCAGTGCCAAGACCAGCGGCCATTCGATGCTGTGGCTGCTGGGGATCGCCGCCGACTACTACATGTTGACCGCGCGCCGCCCATTCCTGATCACCGGACTCGTCGCGGGCATCGTGCTGGCCGCCGGCACGGTGCTGATCTGCGCCGGTGCCGCCGGCGCCGGCTTGATCTCGATCGGCGTGGCGGCCCTGGCGATGCTGCTGTCTCTGATCGGCGAATACGTTCAGCGCCTTTATCACCTCGCGCAAGCACGACCTTTCTACGAGCTTGCCGACAGACATCCGTCCGCTCGTCCGGGCGCAAGTGCGGAGGCGTAAGGCAACACGGGCGCCGGGCAGCTCGACGCGGCGGCAATCCCCGCTGGCGAAGACGTCGATGGACTCGCCTGCTATCGCGTCGTAGCATGGCCGCCATGAGTCAAGGTACCGGCGTCAGCAACGGCGCACAGACAACCGAACGCCCTGCCGGCGAATCCGCCGCCCGCCGCGATTTCGGGCTCGCCGCGTACGAAAGCTCGTACCTGGAACAGCACCCGCAGTGGATGGCGGTTTTGGCGCGCAACGCCGAGCGTCTCGGTCGCGGCCAGTACTCGTTGCACTGGATGAATACCGAGCAGGCAGCTTGGGGACGGCGGGCCAAGCCCTCGTCGCGCGGTCTCACCTACACCGACATCAACAACGTCAAACCGTACGGTGAGGTGCCCGAGGTGACCACCTGGAGGAATTTTTCGGCGCGGGGCTCGGTGCGCGAGCCTTACGCTGCCGAAATGCCGGTGATCGAAGACTACGTCGTGCTCGACCGCAGCGAGGTCTGGGCGGACAACGTTTTGACCCTCTACGAAGAGGCGAAAGCACGGCAGTGGAACGCCACTCGAGACATCCCTTGGGACGAGCTCCAGCCGCTCTCCGAAGATCTCGAAAAAGCGACCTGCCAGCTGGCGACGGTGCTGACCGAGGTCGAGTTCATTGCCGGCGATTTCCCCGCCAAGTGGCTCTACCGCATTCCGCAGGAATTCCTCGAAGTGAAGAGCTTCCTCTCGACCCAGATCATGGACGAAGCGCGCCATCAGGAAGTCTTTCGCAAACGCGCCATCGCCGGCGGAGGATTGCTGCATGCCGCGCCAGGGTTCGAGTGGGCCCTGAAGGCGATCCTCGATTCGCCGACGCACACCATGGGCACCTTCCTGCTCAACCTGCTCAGCGAGGGCTTGGTGCTGTCGATCTTCCGCTCCGGCGAGATGATTGCGAAAACCCACGTCGA
>DASPMH010000741.1:0-2986 GCA_035627175.1 Terriglobales bacterium
GGCGGCGCCTTCCTGCCGCTGCAAGCGGAGATCTTCCCCGATCGCGATCACTTCGGGCGGATCTTCTACAACCAGGCTCGGCTGTCGGCCGCGGGCATTCCGCAGATCGCGGTGGTGATGGGCTCGTGCACCGCCGGCGGCGCCTACGTGCCGGCGATGTGCGACGAAAACGTCATCGTCCGCGGCACCGGCACGATCTTCCTCGGCGGACCACCGCTGGTGAAGGCTGCCACCGGCGAAGAGGTCAGCGCCGAGCAGCTCGGCGGCGGCGACGTCCACACCCGCATCTCCGGGGTCTCGGATCATCTCGCCGCCAACGACCATCACGCCATCGAGATCACCCGCTCGATCTGCGGCACCCTCGGGGTGCGCCCGCGCGCGCTCTTCGATCGGGCCGCGCCGGAGCCACCGGCGTACGATCCGCAGGAGATCTACGGCATCGTGCCGCGCGACGCGCGCAGTCAGTACGACGTCCGCGAAGTGATCGCACGGATGGTCGACGGCAGCCGGATGCAGGAGTTCAAGCCGCTCTACGGCACGACCCTGGTGACCGCCTTCGCCCGCATCCACGGCTACCTGGTCGGCATCGTCGCCAACAACGGCATCCTGTTCTCGGAGTCGTCGCTCAAAGCGGCGCACTTCATCGAGCTCTGCGGCCAGCGCAAGGTGCCGCTGATCTTTCTCCAGAACATCACCGGCTTCATCGTCGGCAAGCAGTACGAGCACGGCGGCATCGCCAAGGACGGCGCCAAGATGGTGCATGCGGTCAGCACCGTTGCCGTGCCGAAGTTCACGGTGATGATCGGCGCCTCGAACGGAGCCGGCAACTACGGCATGTGCGGGCGGGCGTACCAGCCGCGGATGTTGTTCATGTGGCCCAACGGCCGGATCTCGGTGATGGGCGGCGAGCAGGCGGCCAATACGCTGCTGACCGTCAAGCGCGAGCAACTCGCGGCCAAAGGCAAGGCGATGCAGCCCGAGGAAGAAGAGGCGCTGACCGCGCCGGTGCGCGCCAAGTACGACGAGGAGAGCAGCGCCTACTACTCGAGCGCACGCTTGTGGGACGACGGCGTGATCGATCCGCTGCAGACCCGCGACGTCCTCGGACTCGCCCTGGCAGCCGCCAGCAACGCCCCGATCGAAGACACCAAACCCGGCGTCTTCCGCATGTGAGGCCGGCTTTGTAGCGTGCGCTCTCCGAGCGCACACGAGCAACGCTACCTACGCGGATGCTTCACGGGCGAGTCGGCGCTGCAGTTCGGCCGGGGTCAGCCGGTGCTTGAATGCCTTGCGTCCGTTGACGAGGAGCACCGGGATGTCGTGGCCGTAGGCCGCTACCAGCTCCGGGTCGGTGTCGATGTCGATCACCTCGAGCGTCGCATCGAACTGCGACAGCAGCGGCAGGATCACCGCCTTCATCTCATCGCAGAGATGGCACGCCGGGCGGCTGTACAGCGTCAAGGCGATCATCGCGGGGCTCCGCCTCGGCAGCCAGGGCAGGCGGCAATCGACTCGGCGATCGAAGCGAACGCTTCCCCGACGTTGACAATGGTACGGGCATCCTCTACTAGAACCCGTTCCTCAATTGGAGTCATGTCGATGGATTACGCGGTGATTCGTACCGGCGGCAAGCAGTATCGTGTCGCTCCCGGTGATTTGATTCGGGTCGAAAAGCTCGCAGGCGAGCCGGGGGCCGAGATTCAGTTCGAAGAGGTGCTCGCTGCCCGCCAGGGTGACGCCGTGCAGATCGGCGCGCCGATGCTCGCCGGGGCGCGCGTCACCGGCACCGTCGTGCGTCAGGCCAAAGACAAGAAGATCCTGATTTTCAAAAAGAAACGTCGCAAGAACTACCGCCGCCGCCAAGGCCACCGGCAGTTCTTCACCTCCGTCCGCGTGACGGCAATCCAGCTCGGGGCGTGATCGATGGCTCATAAAAAAGGTCAAGGCAGCAGCCGCAACGGCCGTGACAGTCCCGGCCAGCGCCGCGGCATCAAGATCTACGGCGGCGAGCAAGTGCGCGCCGGCAACATCTTGGTGCGTCAGGTCGGCACCCGCATCCATCCCGGTATCAACGTCGGCATGGGTCGCGACTACACATTGTTCGCCAAGATCGACGGAATCGTCCAGTACGATCGCCTCGGTAAGGACCGCAAGCAGGTCCGCATCGTCCCCGCTTAGCGGTTCTCGGGCGCGGCGACCCGCCACGCCATGAAATTCATCGACGAAACCGAAGTCCATGTCTGGGCCGGCAACGGCGGCCCGGGCAGCGCGGCCTTCCTGCGTGAGAAGTACCGCCCCAAGGGCGGTCCCGCGGGTGGCGACGGTGGCGATGGCGGCCACGTCATATTCTCTGTCGATCCCGGCCTCTCGACCCTGCTCGACTTCAAGTTTCAGCCGCTGATCCGCGCCGGCCACGGCGAGGCCGGTCGCGGCAAACACCAGTACGGCAAGCGCGGTGAAGACCGTCAGGTCAAGGTTCCTTTGGGAACTCAGATCCACGATGCCGACACCGGCGAGCTGATCGCCGACCTCGACCGCATCGGCGCCAGCGCCATCGTCGCCCATGGCGGCCGCGGCGGTCTCGGCAACATGCACTTCGCCACCTCGACCAACCAGTCGCCGCGCTATGCTCAGCCCGGCACCCCCGGCGAAGAACGGCGCTTGCGACTCGAGCTGCGCTTGATGGCCGATGTCGGCCTGATCGGCTTCCCCAACGTCGGCAAGTCGAGCCTGATCCGCCGCGTCTCGGCAGCCCGCCCCCGGGTCGCCGATTATCCCTTCACCACCCTCGTTCCCCATCTCGGCGTGGTGCAGTACGACGAGGAGGCGAGCTTCGTCCTCGCCGACATTCCCGGACTGATCGAAGGAGCGCACCGCGGCCAAGGACTCGGCGATCGCTTCCTGCGTCACGTCTCGCGCACCCAGCTGCTGATCCACTTGCTCGACCTCGGCGGCTTGAGCGGACGCGATCCGGAGGCCGACTTCG
>DASPMH010000742.1:0-4219 GCA_035627175.1 Terriglobales bacterium
GATTGTTGTCGGCGAGGTTGTGCTTGAAGGTGTTCTTGTCGCCGGTGACATGAAAGCCGTCGAGCGTGTTCTTGGTCGACTCGTTCTCTGACAGCTTGTTCTCGCTGCCGACGATCACAAAGCCGTTGTCCATGTTGTTGACCGAGGCGCAGCGAGTCAGCTTGTTGCGGCTGCTGCCGATGTCGAAGCCGTCGCCGGTGTTGTTGATCGCAGTGACGTTGGTCAGCTGGTTCTCGCCGGTGACCGCTCGGATGCCGTCACCGCTGTTGCCTCGCGCGACGACATTGAGCAGGCGATGCCCGCCGCCGCCTTGGAGGACAAAGCCGTGACCACAGTCGAATACCGAGCCGTTGCGCACCGCGCCCGCGCCGATCAGAAGAATGCCGTTGCCGAGGCAGCCTTCGAGCCGGTGCCCGGCCATATCGAGGCTGCCCCCGTCGATGGTGATGGCGGGATCGTGCGCGGCGCAGACCAGATCGGTGGTCATCACCCGATCGTCGGTGATCACGTCGCCACAATTTACCTGCGCCGCGACTGGGCCGCTGCCGAGCAGCAGCGCCAGCGCCGCGGTGATGTTGCGAGTCCTCATGTTGCCCTCCTCCTAACGGACTTGGGCGGACTCTAGCGCCAACCCACCACGGCGCGCCAGCGGCAATCGCTCGAAGTACATCATCAGCACCGGCGCCTCCCCGGCGGGGATCTCCGTCGCGCTCGCCACGGCCAGGCGCAGCGCACCGCTCGCGGCATCGTTGCTGGCGAGCAATGCGCCGCGAGCCGCCCCGTCGAGCCGAGTACGCACCGGGCGGAGCTCGCGCGGATCATAGCGCACCGTAGCTTGCAGCCCGCGCCAACCGCTCGCGGTGGTATCGACATATAGAGGTACTTGCAGCGAGGACTGGCCGCGGCCGGCGCTGCCGAGGCGCAGCGCGGTGCGCGCGCGGGCCAGCGCCTGGGCTCCGTCCGGATCCCAGTCGCCGGCGCAGTCGCCGAACGGGATGGCGACGAAGTCCTGGCTGCTCGCGCTCGATTGCAACGGATTGATCGCGATCTGACCCGGCTGGCAATTGCCGGCGTCGATTTCCAGGTCGATGACGCTTTGATTGGGGACGTCCATCGGATCGGGCAAGAAGCCCCAATCCGAGCCACACAACGATGCGACCGGCGCATGCGCCAGGGCGCCGACGGCGAGTTGCAGGATCAAGCCGGCGTCATAGGCGGACACCGCGCCGTTGGCGCTGACGTCACAAGCGAGAGCTTGGACCTCATCCATGGTGCTGAGCGCCGTGGCGACATCGAGAGCGGCGAGGGCGTCTGCGAAGTCGACGGCGCCACCAGTGCCGTCCTTGCTCGCCTTGAGCACCAACGGCGCGATGCTGATGCCGGGCAAGGAGTAATTTCCTTCGCTGCTGCTCATGGCGCTGCCGAGCAAGGTGACGATCGCCACGTCGCTGACCGGCGCGCCGGTGTTGAAGTGGCTGACATGACCCGAGACCGCCAGATTCGCGACTGTCGCGGTAGCCGTCGCCGTGGCGGAAGCGACCGCAGTGGGGGTTCGTGTCGGAGTGCGCGTCGGCGTGCCGGTGCGGGTACCGGTCCGGGTGCGAGTCGGGGTTTGGGTCCTGGTGAAGGTACGAGTCGAGCTCGGCGTCGGCGTCGAGGTGCGAGTTCGCGTCGCCGTCCAGGTGGGGCTGTGCGTCGGCGGCGACGTCAAGGTCGGGGTGGCGGTGCGCGTCGGCGTCGAGCCCGCGGCGACCGAATTAAAGAACCAGTTGTAGTCTGGGTTGAATTTGATCGCGCCGCTGGTGATGCGGATGTGGTTCGAGCTGAGAAACGAGCCGCTGGTGTTGCACTGGGCGAAGCCGGTGTAGCTCGGATCGTATCGAACGACGATGTTGCAGCTCGTTGTCTGTCCCGCGTACACCATCTGGAACGTATAGTCGTCGCTGGTTCCTTGCACGCCGTCGACGCCCGCCATCGCCAGGCGCAGGGTGGCGACCTCGTCGGCGGTCAGCGTTCGCTGCGCCTCACGCGACGCGGTCCCCTGCTGCATCACCGATTCGGTGTTGGCCGCGCCGAAAAGCGACAGGGCGACATGGCGATTGCCACTGGCGGCGAAAACGTCGCTGGCGGGCAGATCGGAGAGGTTGCGGCTGTAGGTCGTGGTATCGACCACGGCCCCGATGACAAACGGATTGTTGTCGCTCTTCCGGAACCAGAACAGGTTGACGTCGTCGCCGCGGCTGTCGTCCTTGCTTCCCTGAATGCCGTCCGCTCCAGCATTGAGATTGAAATGGGCGGCTTCGTTGCTGTTGCCGTTCTGAACCCCATCACTCGACTTGGTGAAATCCCGCAGGTTGGTCGCCACCCCGGATTCGGAAGCGATGTTCGAGTGGGCCATGCCGATGCAATGGCCGACCTCGTGCAGTGCCACCGATTCGAAATCGAACTGGCCGGAAGGTATGTTGGTGTTGGTGCCGGTGAGGACGTTACCAGTAGTCGCCTGCAGCTGGTTGTAGGTCGCCAGGACGTTCTGCAGCGGCTGAACCATGTCGGTCGCATGGGGCGAGGCTGGATCGATGCAGACCGTCACCTGGATGGTGCCGCCGTTGCCGAGATAGTTCGGCGGGTGGGCGATGACGTTGGGACCGTTGCCCTCACCAGCGAACAGGAAGGCCCCGCCAGAGACGGGGTGAGGGCCGAGGGCGAAGCTAGCGAGCGTAAATACCAGCGCGAGAGTGCGCGACCGTGGGGTGAAAGCTACCTTCATCAAAGTAAAGGAATGATACCATTCCGATCTGCCATTTCACCCCATGGGCAGTCAATTTGTTTATTATTTTTGGATAGTTGCAGTGGCGCGCTGGTCCCGCACTTATGCCTGGCAACAATGCGCGGACGCGGCAGGAAATCCCGCTTTTGCCCCTCCCTAGCCCTCTCCCGTGCGCAAAAAATGCGCACGGGGGAGGGGACTGAGGCTCAGTTGCACTCGGTGTTGACGTTGGGAACGTTCTCGAAGCGGCACGGGCCGCCACAGAAGTTCTCCACCATGCCGTCCGGGCGTAGGAAGGCATCGATCTGATCCTGGGCGGCGCGCAGCCGCCGCACCGCCTCGTGCACGCCGTTCTCGCAGCGCGGCGGGATGTTGGTCAGCGGTGCCATCTCGCCGCCGACGTCGTACTCGACGTAGGCCGAACCGTCGAAGGGAGTTGCCATCGCCGGAATCCCGAACAGCGGCCGCACCGGCGGATCGATCGTCGGAATGCCCATGCTGCGCGCTTGGATCTCGGCGCCGATGTAGCTGACCTGCGAATCGTCGAGGCCAACCTGGAGCAGCACCTTCTTCGCCGGCGTGCCCGGCAGCGGGTCGCTGACCAGATGTGAGGCGTAGCCCTGCGGCTCGCCGCGATCCCAGAGATGTTGCATCAGAGGCACCAGCAGGGCGCGGTCAAGCTCGTTGAAGTAGTTCAGGTAGAGCACCGCTTGGAACGGGCTGAAGTCGCGGCTGCGATGCAGCAGGAAGCTGTAGTTGGTCGAGCCGACGCCGAGCACGCCGCGGGTCAGATCCGGGGTCAGCGCCATGAACATCGCGCCGGCGATCGAGCCCTGGCTCAAACCGTAATAGTAGAGCTCCTGGCGGTCGATCAGCTCCTCGCCGTTCAGCTGGAAGGCCGGATGGGTGACGAAGCCGTCGTCGGCGAGGAACAGCCGACCGAGCAGGATGAAGTTGATCATCGCCTGCTGCATGCGATCGACCAGGATCGGGAAGCCGGAGAGGTCGGGGATCATCCGGGTGACGTAGCGGACATCGGGGTCGGACATGCCGATCCAGTCGGTCGAGCCGAACATGATGTTGACCCGATTGGAGAAGGCGCGCAGATGCCCGGCGTTGGCCTCGTTGCGCGAGCCGAACAGGCCGTGCCCGTACAGCGACGGCCGCGCCGGATTGGCCACGCCGTCGACCATGGTGCTGCGCGGGATGTTGACCAAGAATTCGTAGTCCGCCGTGCCGTTCTGTCGCGGCACGCCGTTCTCATCGAGATTGTAGCGGGCCGGCGGCAGCGCCTGGGTCATGAACAACGGCACGGTGAACGTGCCGCGCACGCGCCGGGCGATGTCGGCATCTTGTTCCGGGGTGAGCTCCTCGACCGAGGTGACCTCGAACGGAGGTGCCCCCGGGCCATTCGCGTCGAGTGCCTGATCGCGCGCCGCCAGCATGCGACCG
>DASPMH010000743.1:0-4352 GCA_035627175.1 Terriglobales bacterium
AGCGCGCGACCAGGTCATGCCTTTCGGCGCAAACATCGCCGTCGGACCGAGTGGCCGTACTCCGGTCGCTTTGGGATCGGCGAACCAACCGGCATGGCCGAGCTGGATCGCCGCCCGCGCCCCAGCTTCGTGCAGCGCCCCGGTGAAGCGCCGCAACCCGGGCACCGCCTCCGGCCGCATCCAGAGGAGGACGGGAAAATAAGAGGACAGGAAAACAAGAAAACAAGAAGGCGAGAGAGTGAGGGGATAGGAGGAGAAGAACGAGGGGGACACATCTAAAGATGTTCGAGGATTTCGCGGAGGCGTTTGGCGTCGCGTTCGGCTTGGAGGGCGATTTCGAGCAGCGGCTCGGCGCGTTCGGGTTCGTTCTGCTCGCGGAAGTGCCGGGCGCGGGTGCGCTGAATGGCGGCGCGATCTTCGAGCGTGCGGACCGCGATCCACAGTCCCCGCTCGAGTGTGTCGCTGTGGGCGTTCGATAGGCCCTCGAGCGAATAGCGGTGACCGATCTTGCAGCGAAAGGTCATCAGCGCCCCCTGTTCGGTCTGGGTCAGCGGACCGTCGCAGTCCGGACAGACAAACGATGCTGGGGTGCCGGGCGGTTCGCCGCCGTTCTCGCTGTTCTCCGCCGCTGCCGGCGGCGCAGTCTTGGCGAGCTCGACCAGCACTGGCGCGATCCCACTGAGCGGCAAGCAGTAGTCGACCTCGACCGTCTCCAGAGCGTGGCTCGGCATCTCCGGCACCAGCGCGTCGTTGGGATCCTGGACTACCGCGACCCCGCCTCGACTCTTGACGCTGAACAGGCCGGAGGTGCCGTCATCCAACGCCCCGGTCAGAATGACACCGACGACCTTCGGCCCGTGGGCCCGCGCCGCAGAACGGAACAGTACGTCGATCGACGGCCGGTGCATGTTCTCGCGCGGCGTCTTACGCAGCCGCATCCGGTCGCCGTCGAGGATCAAATGATGGTCGGGCACGGCGATGTGGATCAGGCCGGGGCGGATCTCGGCGCCGTTGCTCGCATCGACGATGATGTCGGCCTGGGCGTGGCAGCGCCGCAGCACCTCGGTCAAAATGCTGGTCCGGCCGATGTGTTGGACGACGAATACCGCCGCCGGCAGACCGTGAGGCAAATCCGCGATCAAGGTGCACAGCGCGCCGACGCCGCCGGCCGAGGCTCCGATTACGATGATGCGGTTGAGCGGCAGATCGGACGGGGCAGCCATCGGCAACCTTCTCAGCCGACGGATGCCGGCGGCGACGAGAGTACGCTTTCGAGCTCCGGAAAACTGATCGGCTTGGCGAGATGGCGATCGAAACCGGCTTCGGCAGCCAACTGAACGTCCTGCGGCAGCGCGTATCCCGACAGCGCGATCAGCTGAATCCGCCGCAGTGAGGCATCGTTGCGAAAGGCGCGGGCAACGGCGTAGCCGTCCATCCCCGGCAAGCCGATGTCGCAGAAGACGATGTCGGGCAGAAACTCGCGAGCGCGGGACAACCCGGTCGGGCCATCGAAAGCCACCAGCGCCTGCTGGCCATGAACCTCGAGCACCTGTCGCAGCGTTTCGGCAGCGTCGACATTGTCTTCGATCACCAGCACCCGCCGCGCCGGTATGGCGCGGTCTTGCTGCACCGCCTTGTGGGGAGGCGATCCGGCCATCGGCAGGCGTACGGTGACCACCGTGCCGCGACTCGGGCCATCGCTGGAGAGCATCACGCGACCGTGGTGCAGCTCGACCAGATTCTTCACCAGCGCCAGTCCCAGCCCGAGCCCACCGCGCGGCCGATCGCCGCTTTGTGGCGCCTGCACGAAGAGCTCGAAGGCATGGGAGAGCACCTCGGTCGCCATGCCGGCGCCGCTATCGCAGACTTTCAGCTCGATTTCTCTGGCTCCAGCGTGGCTCAGGCTCACCTGAACCCGTCCGCCGCGCGGCGTGAACTTGGCGCTGTTGGCGAGTAGATTGCCAAGTACCTGGCCGAGCCGCGTCGGATCGCCGTCGACCCAACAAGGCCTCGGTTCGAGGCGCGTCTCCAGGGAGACGCCGGCAGCGTCGAAAAGAACGCGGTGATCGGCGATGGTCCGCTGCACCACCTCGTTCAAATCGAGACGGTCGAGCTGCAGTTGGATCTTGCCACGGGCGATCCGCGAGACGTCGAGCAGATCGTCGATCAGGCGCTTGAGATGGCCGACTTGGCGGTCGATTACCGCCAGCGCCTGTTGCAGCTGGTCGGTGGGGGTCTCGGCGTGGGTGGCGATGTAGAGGCTCATCTGGATCGGCATCATCGGATTGCGCAGCTCGTGCGACAGCACGGCGAGAAACTCGTCCTTGCGGCGGTCGACCTCGCGTTGCGCGGCTTCGGAGCGGACCCGCAGAGTGATGTCCTCGATTGCGACTAGCGCGCTCGCGTGCGGCATCGAGCGGACGCTGGCGGTCAGCTGGACATGAACGACGCTACGCGCCGTCTCGAGCGTCAGCTCGCAGCGCTCTCGGCCCTCTTCGCCGGTGAGGAACACAGCCTCGAGCAGGGTCGACAGTTTGCCGCAATCCGCGGCTGAGACGAAGGCATGCAAACGTTGGCCAACGATGCGGCTGCGCTCGCCGCCGAGCATCTCGGCCGCGGTCAGATTGAGCTCGCGGATGCTGCCGCTCGGATCGAGAATCAGATAGCCGATCGGAGCGAATTCATAGAGGTCGCTGTAACGGCTCAGTGCCGCCTCGAGCTGAGTGCGCGCCGAGCGCAGCTCGTCGTTCTGCATCTCGAGCTCGATCTGGTGGGTCTCGAGCTGATGGATCAGCACCTCGGGAGGAACCACCGGCGGCAGAGTCTTCGGCTTGCGGCGGCGCAGTCGCTGCTCGGCGCGGGCGCGAAGCTCGGGATCGACGTCTTTGCGCTTCATCGCGGCCTCGACTTGGCTCCGATCAAGTCTTCGACGTCGGTCGCACTGCCGTACCAGTAGGAGATGGCTCCCGCAGCGTCCTGTAAAGGTCGGGCACGCATTCGAAACCAGCGATAGCCGCCGGTGCTGTTGCGGAGACGCGCATCCGCTTCGAAGACATCGCTCGAACGCACGGAAGCCTTCCACCTTTCCTTCACCCGGCGTTGGTCGTCGGAGTGCAGTTGTTCGCACCAACCGTAGCCGAGTTGCTCGGCTTCGGATATCCCAGTGTAGGCGACCCATTGCGGGCTGAGATAATCCCAGCTGCCGTTGGGTCGTGCACTCCAGAGCAGGTTCGGCAAAGTCTCCGTCATTCGCCGCAATCCCTCCGCTTGGTCGCGCAGACCGGTCTCGAGCAGTTTGGCGGCGGTGATGTCGGTAAAGGTGATCACCACGCCATCGATGACGTTTCCAATGGTCCGATAAGGCAGGATTCGTATGACATACCAGTGTCCGTTGGCCGCCGACACGATCGATTCTTTCGAGATCAGCGTGCGCAGCACCTCGCGAGCATCGCCGGCGAGATCCGCATAATCGAGCTCACACGAAATGTCGGTGATCGGCCGGCCGGCGTCGCTCGGCAGCAGCTTGATGATTTTGGTCGTTTCGGGAGTGAAACGGCGGACGTTGAGGGAGCCGTCGAGGAACAAGGTCGCGATGTCGGTGCTGTTGAGCAGGTTCTTCATGTCGTTGTTGGAGCGCGACAGCTCCTCGACCTTGGCCTGCAGCTCGTGATTGAGCGTCTGCAACTCCTCGTTGAGCGACTGCATCTCTTCTTTCGAAGTCGTCAGCTCCTCGTTGCTGCTCTGCAGCTCCTCGTTGGTCGACTGCAGCTCCTCGTTGGTCGAGCGCAGCTCCTCCTGCGAGGTCTGCATCTCCTCACGGGTGCTCTGCGTATCTTCGAGGGCGTGCTGGAGGTCCTGCTCGAGCTCGTCGAGACGAATCTGGCCGGCGCGGCTCAGCACCGGCCGCTGCCCTTTGCCGGACGTGGCTTTGCCGGCGTCTTCGAAGACGATCATCACCGTGCCACGCAACCCTTGCGGTCGGTCAAGCTTTTCGACGCTCAGGTGAATCAGCTTTTTCTTGGCATCGCCGCCGACGGCGACGTTGCGCACCGTCACCGGCTGATCTTTGCGTAACGCGGAGCGGAAGGCATTGACCAGCTGCAAGCGCAGCCCTTCGCGGGCCATGGCGAAGACGTTCAGCTGAGCCCGGCCGGCGGCGGGCTCGAGATAGTTGCCGGTGCGGCCGCCGAAGTAGAGGATATCGCCTTTCTCGTTGGTCAGAACCGAAGCGGGAGCGAAACGCTGGACGATCACCTGCTCGGCGAGGGATTGTAGGTTGGTGGCGCCGGCAGCTGGCCGCACCGGCGCGGTAGCGGGCGAGGCCGTTGCTGCTGGCGCTGCCAAGGTGGTCG
>DASPMH010000744.1:0-4513 GCA_035627175.1 Terriglobales bacterium
GCCGCGCGAGAACACCACGCCGAAGCCGAAGGTTGCGTCGCGCGGGTTCTGCTCGTACACCGTGACGTCGGCGTCCGGGCGCCTGCGCTTGAGGAGCAGCGAGTAGAAGAGCCCGGCTGGCCCGGCGCCGACGACCGCTACGCGCATCAGGCGCCCGGCTCGAGGCGCAGCAGCGCGCCGGCGCTCTCGTCGAGGAGGTAGAGCAGGCCGTCGGGCCCCATGCGCACGTCGCGGATGCGGCCGACGGTTCCCTTCAGCAGCCGCTCCTCCTTCATCATCTTCTCGCCCTGGAAGCGCAGGCGCACCAGCATCTGGTCGCGCAACGCACCGACGAAGAGGTCGCCCTGCCACTTCGGGAACTTGTCGCCCGTGTAGAACGCCATCCCCGAGGGCGCGATCGACGGTACCCAGTAGTGCAGCGGCTGCTCCATGCCTTCCTTGCGCGTGCCCTCGCCGATCTTCGTGCCGACCACGTACTGCACGCCATAGGTGATCACCGGCCAGCCGTAGTTGCGGCCCGCGCGGATCACGTTCACCTCGTCGCCGCCCTGCGGGCCATGCTCGTGCGCCCACAGCTCGCCCGTCTTCGGATGGATCGCCGCGCCCTGCATGTTTCGGTTGCCGAGCGTGAACTTCTCCGGCTTCCAGCCGCTCTTCCCGGCAAACGGGTTGTCCTTCGGCACTCGGCCATCATCGTGCAGCCGGATCACCGAGCCCGCGTGGTCGTTCCGCCGCTGCGCCCGCGGCATCTCGCCGCGATCACCGAGCGTGAGATACACGTAGCCCTTCCCGTCGAACACGATCCGCCCGCCGAAGTGGTTCCCGCTCGAGCCCTTCGGCGACTGCCGGAAAAGCACCTGCACGTTCTCGAGCCGATCGCCCACCAGCCGCCCGCGCGCCATCTCCGTCCCGACCCCGTCGTCCCCGCGCGCCGCGTAGGCGAGATAGACGAGCTGGTTCTCCTTGAACTGCGGATGCAGCACCACGTCATGCAACCCGCCCTGCCCGTGCACCGTGACCTGCGGCAAGCCCGCAATCTCGCCCGCGAGCTTCCCGTCCTTCACCACCCGCAGCCGCCCCTCCTTCTCCGTCACCAGCATCCGCCCGTCCGGCAGGAACGCCACCGACCACGGCCGCTCCAGTCCCTCCACCACCTTCGTGACCCGGAACGCATGCTCCTCGCTGTTCACCACCTGCCCCACCGCCACCAAGGGCACCAGCGCCAGAACCGCAACCACCGCCTTAAGCACCATTACCTTTCCTCTTTATCCATCCAAAAAAGGAATCTTCCATTAGTTCAAACCCTTGACCTACTTCCTTCTGGCTATCTTGCCCGGTCAACCACCCTGCGCCGACCTATCAGACTGATTGCACGGCCATAAATTCGCCCGCTGACGAACGGCTAGTTAAGATAGCCCGAAATGTTTCTGACTATTGGACGTTAGTCCTCATCACCACGTGCAGCCGCCGACAGTGTTCAGTGAAGTCCAGAGCCGGTTCTTAAGCACACACCTCGGGGGGATATTGAAGATGAAAGCAATACGAGCAGGTTTCGGTTTCGCTCTGATTTTTCAGTTTTCTACGTCTTTCGCGCAGCTGTCTGCGTGCAATGCGCTGCTGGCACATGGCATAAAGAACATCTCGATCCAGAAATCCGATCTCGCGGCCACTAGCTTCAAGTACTACAACAATTGCGGATTGGACTTCTCAGCTATGGACAGTGAAAGGCTGGCCAACGCTGAGGTAGAAGTATTCGGTTATGGCAAGGGTAAAGGGGGCCTCTCGAATAAACAACGCGCGGAAAGTCTACGACAGTGGTGCACAACAAATAAGGAGTTTGCGGAAAAGAATCAGGCGCTGTACGCGGAAGCACAAACTGTCTATTCCGGCGCGGTACAAGCGTGGGGGCGATGCATGGAGTTACAGAGCTCGAACGTTTCCGTCGACCCCATGATTAGCGACGACAATCGAACCGTTGATATCAGCGTTCGCTTTACGGGCCCAGTACCTACTGGTGTACGGTTCTATGGTGTCAACGCCGAGGGATTCACCTGTCATGCGGTCGGACCTGGCTTCATAGAGATTAACAACGAGCAGCTAAAGAAGGGGGTCGAGATCAAGCCCGAAGCGATATCGGTCCGTTGCACCCGCGCGGAGCCGGTCGTAAAAACAATCTCCGGACAGGACTTCTCGGTAACCCCGCGCGGAGTAATCTCCGTTCGATCGGCAGGCGCCCCCGTTCAGCTCTTCTTCCCGCCGGAAACCGATCCCGCGCTGCCACAATCGGAAGCCAAGAAACTTCAAGGGGAGCTTCAGAAACTCGCGACCAACCTCGATTCCGCTAACGGCACGATAGCGTCGCTTCGCGCAACATTCGATAAACGAAAAGCCAAACTGGAATGCGAGAAAACCGAGGGTGACTGGACTCCGAATGCGAACAATGTTCATTCAAACCCAAAAGACAACGGACTCATCGCGAAAGGCTATGTGCTCGTGAGCAGCGGATGTGAGGTCGATGGACAGTTCACGCACCCGATACTGCTGATGGAAGCCTCAGTTAAGCAATGCTGGGTTAAGAGCTCACCCGGAAACCGCGTACGTAGCATCGCAACCTACTGTCGTGCCGTCCTCGAGTAGATGCCGCCTCACAGATCAACGATGAGGACTAACAACGCGTTGGTGAGCGACACCTGCGCATCGGCGCTACGCACCTCCTGCGG
Source organism: Terriglobales bacterium (assembly GCA_035627175.1). Lineage (GTDB taxonomy): Bacteria > Desulfobacterota > Binatia > HRBIN30 > HRBIN30 > DASPMH01. Next base: position 2,721 of record DASPMH010000744.1, read on the forward strand.
TGCGCCACAACGCGAACGTTAGGCCGCACGATGCACCACCCGCGCCCCTCCTTCGCGATATTGCTTCTCGTAGTTCTGCTGCTGGAAGGCTGCGAACTAATCCCGAGACCTGATCGAACACTCACGTACGACGTAAAGCTAAAAACGAATGAGGGCATGGCTCTCTCCTTTTCGGGATCCACCGTCTGCGAGTATCGTGTGAACATCCACGCTAGCCCTCGATGGGTCACGCGAAGTCCGAGCGCATTCACGGCCGAGCACGGTAGTAATTGGATGCTCTACGGAATCGATTGCCACAATGAGATTGTCGATAAGCGGGAACGCCACTACTCGTTGTATAGGACCATCAACGAAAAGCAAGGAAAGATCTATTACGTGATGGAGGGCGGCGCCGCTCGTATAACGGAAGCCCGGCTCACGTCATCGATCTGGGCCCGGTCGAAACCGCAAGCTTCCGATGAGGAGCGGTACCCTGACGGTCCGTACCTGTACCAGAAGGTTTTTCTCGCAAACGATCCGCCGTCTGTTGGCTCTCATTCCGAACCAGTTGTAGTGTTTGCAGGGACCAACATTTGCGGAAGACACAACAAAGAAGCCATTGGTCTTACCGAGAAAGCCTTCTTCGAGGATTTCAGGCGAGGCCTCGGGGTTATAGCCATCGAGGAAGGAGACCTCGGCTTCGAACATGAACACAATGCTTGGACGCCGCGTGCCGGTGTCGACCTTTCGCGACCACTCGATGTGGCTGCTCGGCCTCCCCAGCATAAGGTTCCAGTAGGCTGTGTAAGGTTACGTCTTGCAGGAAGGACTTTCGTCGTGCATCAAACTTCGATAGGTACCCGCGTGTACGTTCCATCCGAAAACGCGTACTACCTTGTTGCAAGAACTTGGGTTGGAAGGGCCCTTCAGTATGTAAATGATCAGCGGAGGTGGAAGTCATGCCCGGCCCCAAAGCAAGAAGTTCAAGCGAGGCCCGGCACGTTTTACAGAGATGGGAAGGGTTTTAGCGTAATCAAGCGCAATCCTGACGATACCTTCTCTTGCCGCAGTAGCTTCCAATGGTTAGTGTCAGACTGATCGCGGGCGTGCGGCTTAACAGCGTGCAGCACCGGACGCGCACTCGAGCGTCTTCATATATCAGCCGCCAGGCTGCGCGCGCCGGTGAGCGTGGACGTTAGAACGCCATGTGGACTTACCAAAGCGCCATGGTTTTCTGGGCCGTTCTGGCTGCTCTACCGCTGATGACGAGCGTCGTCTATTTCCGCTCGGGGCCAAAAGTGACGCCCCTGATGCAGCGAGTCGGAGCGTCCGCGCACGGACTCGTTATCGCTCTATTGCACCTTGGCGCCGTCTACATCGCGGCCGCGCGGCTGCATGGAGATAAGTACGGAACACCTTTTTTCGTCTTATGCCTCGTCGCAGCTGCCTTGGTCGGGTACTCGTTTTGGGCTTTTCGAGGAAACAGACACGTCCACTGGCTCCAGGTAATCAACATCCTTTGGCTTTTCGGTCTCTTGTCCTTGGGTGGGATGGCGGTCACTGGGCGATGGCTCTAGGTGTCCAGACTTGACCGTCAAGCGCATGGACAACGTCGGCATCGTGGTGGAAGACCTCGATGCTGCCATCCGCTTCTTCACCGAGCTCGGCCTCAGCCTCGAAGGCCGCATGCCGATCGAAGGCGAATGGGCCGATCGCGTGACGGGACTGCGCGGCCAGCGCGTCGAGATCGCCATGATGCGCACGCCCGACGGCCATAGCCGCCTCGAGCTGTCGCGCTTCGACGCCCCGGCCAT
>DASPMH010000745.1:0-2970 GCA_035627175.1 Terriglobales bacterium
GAGTAGCTGTCGATGCTGCGATCGCCGAGCTGAGTCGCCGTGTTCAGGCTCAAGCGGCGGCGCGAGAAGGCGCCGGAGACCGACTGCGTCTGCGGAAACAATCCACCGACCGCAATCCCGCGCCGCGCCTGGGCCTCGACCACCCGCAGGCCGGCGATCTGCAGATTGAGGTTCTGGCGATGAGCGGTCGCGATCAATCGATCAAGCGCCGGGTCGTCGAGCTCGCGCCACCAGCCCGGCGCCACTCGCGCCTGGGCGGTGACCCGGGTATCGGCCGATTCACGCCACAGCTCTGCGGTCGGAGCATCGCGGCGGCGATACTCCGGCCCGACGGCGCAGCCGGCGCACAGCCACAGCAGGATCCATAGCGGCGCGCCGCAGCGACGGGAAGCGGCAACATCGCGCATCACTCCTGAATAGCCGCCCTGCTTGCTCAGTCAATGCACCGCGCCGCGGCGACGAAGCTGTGCGCCCCTTTAAAGGGGGCGCACGCGCGCAGAAATTTCCCCCGCCTGCGGGTCAGTCGACGAAGAATTGTCCCATCAGAATGAACATCTCATCCTCAGTCGTCACCCCGCCGCGCAGCGGGCAGGCATCGCAAAGACCGTCGGCCGCGCCGGGGGTGGTGTCGCAGGAACGATGGCGGGCGGTCTCGCCGCGACCGGTGCAAGGCTCGCCGACTTTGCCCTCGGCACAGTGGCTCGGATCCAAACACGGCCCGCCGAAGCCGATGCCGGGGATGCCGACCGGCGGCAGCGGCGACGTCGATCGGCGCTTGACCTCGGCCGGGTCGGTCATGCCGTTGTCGTACAGACCGCAATAGGTCAGCGAACGCTCGTCCTGGAAGCGCGACGGGAACGACATCGGCGGATCGAAGCGCAGCACCAACGGATCGTTGTAGATCAAGCTGACGTACAACAAGCTGTCGTGCGGATCGCGCGCCTGCGCCGGCGGCACCCCGCTGAGCGCAGCGCTGATGCTGGTGAGCACCTCGTCGACGGTGACCGCATCGTCGGCATTGCCGTCGGCTTCGAAGCAGGCCGAGAGCGGACCCGCCCCGAGGGCGATGTTGACCTGGGTGATCACCTCGTCGACTGTGACATTGCCGCTGGTATCGCAGTCGCCGACGTGCGGCCGGATCGTCGACTCACAGGGCGCTCCGCCGCAGGGCTCGGGCATGCCTTCGTCGCCACCCATCGGCGAGCAGGCCGCGCCGGTATTGGCGCAGCGGAAAGCACCCTCGAAGGTCCGCCAGCGCTTCATGCGCTGGTGGGCATGCGAGGTCAGCTCGAACAGCTGAGCGTGACGCGGCAGGCGGTGGATGCTGCAGACCTCGCGCGCCTCGAACGGGGGAACGTCCATCGCAAAGATGTCCTTGGCGTCGAAGATGCCATTGACCGGGATCAGCTGCTCCTCGGGCTCAGCGAACTCGAAGTTCATCCACGCTTCGATCCGTCCGGGACGATCGGCAAGATTGAAGGAGTGGGAGTTCCACAGGATCATGCCTTTCATCGGCACTTCGGCATAGACTCCAGGCGGGTAGTCGAGCTCGGTGGCAGTCTCCTGGGTGCCGGTGAAGCCGCGCGAGGCGAGGCCGGTGCCGGAATCGCCCGGACCGAAGCCGGCGCAGGCGATGCTCTTTACCGGCGCGGTGGCGCAGAAGGCACCGGCACCGCAGACATCCCTGACCACCGGATCGCACGGCGCCCCTGGGGTGGGGCCGCCGACGCAATTGAACTGGCCCCAGGACGGATCGTGCGGGTCGGCCTGACCTTCATAGAGATTGACGATCAGGTGGTGGCTCATCGGCGTCTGCCGAATGCTGTTGAGCTTGTAGCGGAAGGTACCGTTGGGCCCGCGGTACTGCTCCGGCACCTGATCGGTGATGTCGAAGTAGCTGGCGTAGCAGACCTCGGTCTCGCCGGGCTCCAACATATAGGGAGGCATCTGGATCTGGATCCCGACGCCGGGCGGCGGCGGCGGCAGCGGCTTTACTTCGATCGGAGCCGGCGGCGGCAAGCAGGCGTCGACCAGATCCTCGGTGCCGGCAAGCACGCCCTCGCGCGGCGCGCCCTTCTCGATCCACAAGCGGACCAGCTCGAGCTCGTCGGGGGTCAGCGCCGGAACCGGGTCGAGCGGCATGGCCCGCAGCGGTGCCTGGTATTCGTCGGGATAGGTCTTCGCCGCCAGGTTCAACCAGAGCAGGCTGAGATCCTTGTTGCCCGCCATCACCCGGGTGCGGCCGGCGACCGTTTCCGAGGCGATGTCGAGCAGCTCGTCGTAGGCCTTGCCGGCGCTGAGATCGAGGCCACCGCTGCTCCCCTGGCCGACGGTGCTGTGACAGACCAGGTTCGAGCAGTCGCGCCGCTCGAAGATCAGCTTCTCGATCGCTTCGAAGGTGCTGTGGAAGGTTTCCCCTTCGCAGTCGTCCTGCGCCCAGGCTACCGGTGTTACCGCTGCACTGAGCAAGATGGCCAAAAGACCGCTGATCGTCGTGAGCCGAGCCTGCATACACCTCTCCCAAAGGGAAGTTGGAACGGCGCGCAAGCTATCCCGCGGCACCAGCGATTCACAACGGATTCTGCGCGAAAGGTCGATTTCGATGATTCAGATGCGCCGGCAGCGGACGCGGCGACTTCACAGTGCCGGCTGCGCGGCACGCGGTAGGCTGAGCGTGACCACCGCTCCGGCGCGGTCTTCGCGATTGGCGATCTGGCATTGGCCGCCGATGCCCCAGATGACGTTGGCAGTCAGGGCCAGACCGAGCCCCATGCCACGGACCTCGCCGCTGGTGACCTTCTCCGCCTGGTAGTACGGCGACCAGACCCGGGCGAGCTGCGCCGGGGACAGCCAGGTGCCGTCGTCGCGGACCTGCAAGCGGACCAGCCCCGGACCGAGCTCGGCGCGGATCTCGATGGCGGGGTTGCTCTGCGGGTGGAACTTGCGCGAGTTCTCGAGCAGCTCCCACAA
>DASPMH010000746.1:0-3384 GCA_035627175.1 Terriglobales bacterium
AGACAATCTCCGGCAACCACCCATCCGATCCCGGCCCCCCCTGCGCGCCAGGATCCGCCACCGGCAACAACGCCGCACCGATCGCACCAGCGAGGGTGGCGGCGCGCAGCATGGTCGCGTAGTCCTCCTGCGGAAAGGCGATCACCTGCTGCGGCGCCGGCCAAAGCTGTCGAGCCAAGCCGGCGAGGTCCTCGACCTGCGTGCAGACCTGCCCAGCGATCGACTCCATCAGGGCCACGGCATTGCGCGGCGTGCTCGGACGCGACAGACAACGCCGCGGCCCGGTCCATTCGGAAGCGGCATGACGCACCGCTTCGTGATCTTCCGCTTCGAACAGCAGCACCGGCTCGTGCAGCGCCTTGGCGGTCATCACCATGGTTGCGAGCACGGGATCGCTCGCTGACACCAGATGAACGGTCGGCGCCGTCTGCGCCGCTAGCGCCCCGGCAAGCACCAGCAGCAGCCATCCTATGGCAGCAGCCCTCAGCCAGCACATCAGCGCCGTCTCTTCTTCGCCGGCCGAGCCGGAGGCGTCAGCGACTCGGTATGGACGATGTACGACAGCTCGCCGTCACCCTCGAGCTTGACGGCACGCCGGCCGTCGCGGGCCAGAGCGAGATAAGCCGCGGGCCGGCGGCCGCGCCAGCCGCCCGAGGCGCTGACCGGCCACCAGTCGCCGTCGGCCCAAACTTCGGTCCAGAAAACACGCTTCTGGCGGGTGGTGCTGTCGAGCTTGGCGCCTTCGACGAAGCGGGCCGGGAACTGCGCGCAACGGAGCAGGGTGGTGAAGCAGCGCTCGATGCCGATGCGCTTTCCCTCGCCGCTTCTCAGCACGTCGAGAGCCAGGCTCGCGCCGGCACCTTTGCGATCGAGGTGCTTGCGAGTGGCGGCGTAGATCGCCGGCAGCACCTCGTCGCCGGAGTCGATGCGCGGCGCGACACGGGTCTCGAGAAACTCGCGCACCAGGATCGAGCGCGCCGGAAACAACGGTGCCGGGGCGAGGAAGTCGAGCACTGCGACCGGCGGATCGCGCAGCGGACGCAGCGGCGGCGGCGTGCGATCGTAGCGAAACAGCCGGGCGCGATAGGACACCGAAACCCGCTTACCCTTGCTGACCCGTCCACGGAAGACGACTTCGGGATGATCGCCTTTGACGATGTCCGCCGACATACCACGCGAGGTTACCTCGAGCTGGTCGACCTGTTGATAGGCATCGTCGCGGGGCAAGGCCACGCGGATGGTGGTGTCCTTCGGGCCGGCATCGCTGACCCGCACGGCGTAAGTGACACGCCACTCCTCACGCTCCTGCGCCCCCGTCGCCACCGCCAGCAGCGCTATCGCCGCGGCGACGGCGCAGGCCTGCCAAATGCCGCTTCGAGCCGTCATGCGGCGGCGACTTTGCGGCCGAAGAGCTTGCGGGACAGCTCGCAGCGTTGCTCCCAACTCAGCAGCGGTGCGTCGGTGACGCGGGCCGCCTGCAACAACCGCGGCAACAGCCCTTCGTTGTTGGCAAGCTGGATCGCCAGGCCGGGGCGAGCATTGAGCTCGAGCAGCAGCGGGCCGTGGTGGGCATCGACGACGACATCGACGCCGAGATAGCCGAGACCGCTGATGTCGCTGGCGCGCGCGGCGAGCGACATCACCTCGTCCCAGCGAGGCACGGCGAAACCGACCAGCGGGTGGCCGGTATCGACATGCCGTTCGATCGAATGACTGTGATGAATCGCGTGCACGGCGCGGCCACTCGACAACTCGATGCCGACGGCGATCGCACCTTGGTGCAGGTTGGCGCGGCCGCTCGACTCATCGGTGGGTAGGCGGCACATCGCCATCACCGGCAGCCCGCGGCAGACGATGACGCGGACATCGGGAACACCGCGATGGGCGATCGGAGCGAAGTCCGCGTGGACGACGAGCAGCTCCTCGACGATGCAGGTGTCGAAGTCGCCGCGCAGCGAGAACACTCCCGAGAGGATGCTCGAGACGTGTTGGCGGATATCGGCGTCGGAGAGGATGCGACCATTGCTGCGGACATAATGGCCGGGCTCGGCATGAGTGATGACGACGATGCCGTTGCCCTGCGCGCCATGGGCGGGCTTGAGAACGAAGTGGTCGAGGGGCGCGAGCAGGCCCGGTAGATCCTTGAGCTCATGGTAGTGAGCGATCACCCCGTGGAGACCGGCGATCGGAATACCGGCGGCTTGGGCCAAGCGCTTGGTGATCACCTTGTCATCGACCCGGGGGTAATTCGCCCGCGGGTTGAGTGGTAGGACGAAGCGCGCGTTGCGATCATTCATTCCCAACACGCCGCGCTGCCGCAGCGCCCGCCAACGCAAAATCATCGCTCGCCGCCGCCGGCCACGCTCAGGTCACTCGACCGCTAGGTCGCGGAAGCGGAACAGCTCGGTCAGCCGATAACCGGTGTAGCGTCCAACCGCGATCAGCAGCCCCAAGATGATCACCAACAGCTCGGGGAAAACGAGCAAAAAGGCGGCGAGGAACTTGGCCTGGATCACGGCATAGGTGAGGTAGACCGAGATGATCGTGGTCACCACCCGGCTGAGAGTGTTGCGCAGGCCTTCTTCTTCGAGACTGACGCTGATGCGCTCGACGATCATGGTCATGATGACGAAGGGAAAAGCGCCGACGCCGACCGTCGGTAGATTCAAGCGATCGCCGATGACGAACAGCACGATCATCAACAACACCACCAGGGTCAGAATGAAGGCGACGCGGGCCACCAGCAACAGGTAGAGACGCTTGATCAAGATGCGCGACAGCAGGGCGAGGCTGACCACCACGGCGAGGAACACCGTGCCCCACCATAGGCCGGTAGCGGTGAATGCCAGCGCCAGCAGCATCGGCATGAACATGCCGAAGGTCCGCAACCCGATGATACTGCGCAGCACCGTCATCACCAACGCGCCGAGGGGCACCAGCAGCAGGATCTGCAAGGTGCGCTGCGTCGATACCGGCAACAGCAGCAGCGAGGTGCGATCGACGAGATTATTGGAGTCGATCAGACGCCGGCGCATCAGATCGGTGTAAGCGGCGAGCTCGGAATCTACCTCGAAACGGTACGACAGCGAGGTGGTGCCGGTGGCGCTGACCGCGGCTGAGCCGCTCGCCAGTGCGATCCGGTCGGGCGGCAGCTTCTCGGCGAGGCCGAGCGCGGTATCGTACGGCACCCAGTCGTTGCCGATGTAAACCTCGTTCCAGAAGTGCAGCGAATCGTGCGTACCGCTCTCGAGGAGCAGCCCCGGCACGACCCGACAAGGCAGACCGTTGGTGCGGGTCAGGGCGCACATCAGCCGCGCGCGACCGAGCGCATTGGCGCGCCCTTCGCGAGCCACGGTGATCGCGTCCATCTCGCCGCCGCTGCGC
>DASPMH010000747.1:0-3391 GCA_035627175.1 Terriglobales bacterium
TGCCCTCCGGAGGCATGCCCGCTTCGGTGACGCCGAGATGGAGAGGTACCTCGGGACGCGCTTGCGCGAAGCGCGAATTGGCGGCGACCACTTTGGCTGGATCGGAATCTTTGAGAGAGACGACGTAGCGGGCAAAACCGAGCTCTTCCATCAAGTCGCAATGATACGCGGCCGACTGGACGATCGCTTCGAGCTGGTCGCCGGGATAGCGTTCGAGAAACTCCGGCGCGACCGAGCCGCAATTGACCCCGATGCGGATAGCGCAGTCGCAGTCGCGCGCCACGGCGACCAACCAGGCGACCTTGTCGCGAATCGATTTGGTTCGCTCGACGTGGTGCAGGTGACCCGGATTGTAGCGAATCTTGTCGACGTACCGCCCGACCTTGGCAGCCAAGCGGTAGTTCTCCTGTAGATCGACGGCGAGTGTCACCGCCGTCTGCGAGCGGATCTCGCCCAGAGCCTCGACTTCCTTGTCGTTGTCGACGGCGATGCGAACGACACCGGCGCCGGCGCGGGCAAGTTGCTCGACCTGGGCCACGGTCGCATCGATGTCGCGCGTCTTGGTGGCGCACATGCTCTGCACCACCACCGGCGCGGACCCGCCGACGCAGGTTTTGCCGATTTGTACGGAACGCGTCGTGCGCTGTGAGGTAGTCTCGGTGCCGCTCATCGCCGGCGACGGAAGCTAGCGGAACGGGAATAGCGAGACAAGGTTGGTCCGTCGTTCCATGTACTTCCTGCCCCTGCACGATGCCCACCCGGTCCGCTAGTCGTCTCCTGTTCTCTCGGCGCAACAATTGCGTCCGCCTGCATGGCTCGAAACTTTCGTCGCTAAAGGAGCGATCCATGGTTGGCAGAATCGTCGCGCTGGTAATTTTCAGTTTGTTTGCGGTCTGTCCCTCGGATGCGATCGCTCGCGGTGTGAAGCAGGGACACCAAGGCCACGGCCACAACAAGTCGATTCCGCCGGCGCCGCGATCCGGTATCGACCACATAGTCGTGGTGATGATGGAGAATCGCAGCTTCGACCACTTCCTCGGATGGCATCCCACGGCTGATGCGATGCAAGAGCGCCTTGCCTATGTCGATCGCGACGGCGCGCTACAGGCCACCTACCCTCTCGCGCCCGACTACCAAGGCTGCGGTCATCCCGACCCCGACCACAGCTGGCAAGGTGGCCGCGAACAGTACAATGGCGGCGCCATGGATGGCTTCTTGGTTTCAGGCGACAACGACGAATACGCCATCGGCTACTACGTCGAGGCGGATCGGCCGTTCTTCAGCGCCTTGGCGCGTGAGTACACGGTCGCCGATCGCTTCTTCTCGTCGATCCTCGGGCCGACCTATCCCAATCGCATCTTTCAGCACTCGGCGCAGACCGACCGTCTCGAGAACACCTTGGACTTCTCGACACTACCGACGATCTGGGATCGTCTCGCCGAAGCCGAAGTCAGCGCCCGCTACTACTTCTCCGACGTCAGCTTCCTATGGCTGTGGGGGCTGAAGTATCTGCCGATCCATTCGACCTACGACCAGTTCCTGTTGGATGCCGCCAACGGCACGCTGCCGAGCGTCTCCTTCGTCGAACCTCGTTTCGTCGAGGACATCAGCGGTACCTCCGGAAGCGACCATCCGTTCGGCGACATCCGCACCGGTGACGCCTTTCTGGCGCAAACCTTCCACGCCGTTGCCAACGGCCCAGCTTGGGCGAACACCGTTTTCATCATCACCTACGATGAATGGGGCGGCTTTTTCGAGCATGTCGCACCGCCGCGCGCCGCAGCCCCCAACAATGTCGACCCGGACATCGTCGGCGGCAAGGCGCTGCTCGGCATGCGCGTGCCGGTGATCATTGCCTCGCCGTTCACCCGCGGCGACCCGAACAATCCCCGGGTCGTTTCGACCGTGTTCGACCACACTTCGATACTCAAGCTGATCGAGTGGCGTTGGAATCTGCGCCCGCTGACGGCTCGCGATGCTTCGAGCGACGTCGGCAATCTGGTTGCCGCGCTCGATTTCGACCACCCGAGCCCCAATCTCCCGGATCTGCCTTTGCCCGCACCGCCGCCTTTGCTGCCGTGTCTGCCGCCGTTCCCTGGCGAGGTCGACATCGGGCTCGCCGATCTGATCCTGCTCAACCCGTTCTAGAAACCTGTTGAGACACGGGGTTGCGCATAGTACGCCGAACGGCTTAGCGCCGCATGGTGCGGTGCGCAGACGAGGCGACTTACCAACTCCGTGAAAGCTTTTTCTGCATCGATTGGTCCGATTTTATTGCTCTTGTCATTGACGGTGGCGGCGTGCGCCGACACGCCGGCACCGCCAACGCGCCGTGCTACCGCCACTCGCGCCGTCGAGGTCGAGGCCGGGCCGGTCGCCACCGCTACGCCGGACGAGGCCGCCGCGATCGAGGAGGCCTCGGTGGGGCTCGGTGAAATCATGGGCGGGATGTACCAGGCGGCTCGCAAGCAACTGGGCAAGGAAGGCGGCGCCGCGCGCTATTGGGGCGACAACCTCGATCGCATCGAGATCTCGGCCGCGTTCGTCGCCGAGGCGAAGGATTTCGGCGAGAAAGAGTACGACCTGGTGTGCGAGGGCCCGGCGGTTTCGCCGCTCTGCCACACCGTCCGCGTCTTCCCCAAGCAAGAGGTGAATGCCGCGGCGCAGTGGCTGCGACGCCTGCGTCCCGATGCCGTCACCGAGCTCAACGTTGCCGGCCGGGCGGACCGAGCCTGGAAACCGAAGCAGCTGCGGCACTACCAGGGTGAGTGTGGCGAAGCGGAGTGCAAGCTCGAAGAAGGAGCTCTGGCGCTGCGCAGCGGCATGGCGGTCGACAGCAGCGCTACGCTCGCCTGCCTGCGGGCCCTGTGCATGCTGCACCAGTCCGGGCTGAAGGAGGCGGAGGTCGTGCCGCGGCTGCGCGGTGTGCTGACCCGCCGCGACGCCTCTGCCGAGTCGCGCCGCGCCGAGATCGGCATCTTCATGAGTCTGCGGCCCGAACACCGGCGGGTGATCTGGGACGCGTTTCTGCGCAAAGTCGGGCATCGCTGACAGACCAGGCGCTTTGATCTTTCGACCCGGGGGGCTATGATCGCTCCCTATTTGGTGTGGTGGATGTCGAGGTTGAGCTCCTACTCAGAGGTGGGCCGTGGCTGATTTAGCCGGCAGCGGTCTGTTACGTGTCGTCCCGTTTGGCGGGCTCGGTGAGATCGGTCTCAACTGCCTTGCCCTCGAGTACAACGGCTACGCCATCGCGATCGATTGCGGTGTGATGTTCCCCGATGCCCATATGCTGGGCGTCGATCGGGTCATCCCGGATCTCACCTACCTGCGTCAGCTCAGCGACCGCTTCCTCGGCTTCGTCATGACTCACGGTCATGAGGACCATATC
>DASPMH010000748.1:0-2021 GCA_035627175.1 Terriglobales bacterium
CGGCCTGTCGGGTGACTGGTGGTCGCTGGCGGCCTCGGCGACCGGCATCGCCAGCGGGTCGCTGTTCTTGATCTGGCTGGGGCTGGCGGCGCCGCGGAGCCGAACGTGAACACCAACGGCCGTAAGCTGCGCTTTCCTACTCGCCGGCTGGAGCCGACCGGCCCGGTCGACTGGATCAGCCACTACGACCATTTCGGCCCAGGCATGGTGTTGCGGCGCCGGTTGCATTGGGCCGCGAAGCTGCTGCCGGAGCGCGCCGAGCGCGTGCTGGAGATCGGCTTCGGCAGTGGCGTCTTTCAGTACGAGCTCGCCAGTCGGGCGAGAGTGTCCGTTGGCCTCGACATTCACCCGCATGCGGCGCGGGTGCGGCGTGAGCTGCGCCAAGATGGCGTCGCAGCCGAGCTGGTCCAAGGCGACGGCATGACCCTGCCCTTTCGGGACGGCAGCTTCGATGCGGTGGTGGTGCTCAGCAGCCTCGAGTTCATTCCGGATCCGGCCGCTTGTTTGCGGGAATGCCGGCGGGTGTTACGGGCGGGGGGCCGATTGATCTGTGTCCGGCCGCGCAAGCTGCCGTGGATCGACGTTGTCTTTCGGGTATTGCTCGGCAGCGATCCGGAGACGGAGTTCGAAGGCGGACGCCAGCGGGTCGAAGCCGCGATCGCCACCGTCCTCGACGGTGGCGATCGGCAGCTCCGGCCGGCGGGGTTACCCTCGTTCCTCGCGCCCTACGAGGTCCTGTTCTTACAGGCCCCCGGGGCGCGCGTTGTGCAGACTACGGCGGAGATCCGGGCGGTCGACTGAGAGCATGACCGCAGCGCGGTTGTCGTTGACCGAGATCTCGGACTCCAACATGTCCTGAATCTCGGCAGCGCTGACGTGACCTTCGAGGATCACCGAGAGCACCGGGCGGCGCAGATCGGAGACCGCGGCGGTGGTCGCCATCGCCGCGGCGACTTCACCACCGTTGTCGGAGTTGATGTCGGAGCGGAAGCGGCTGCCCGCCATGGCGCTGGCGCGGACGACCTGTAGGCGCTCCGAGTCGAAGGTCAGCAGGGTGTCGAGCGATTCGACGGCGCGCTCGCTGCGGACGTAGACGCGGACGCGGTAGCGGGCCGGACGCTCGCCGCGGGCCTTGCGAACCGAACGGACGTCGACGGCGGCGGCGACGAAGCTCTCGAGAGGCGGCTCGGCCGCGCAATCGCCGAGGAGCACAGCGCGGAAGTCCTGGGCCGCGGCATCCTGCATCAGAGGATTGAGATCGATGTGGCCGCGCTCGCAGGTGGCGGGCGTAACCAGAGGATCGACGATCGATTGATTCGGCAGCGAGAACGGCTCGGGGAGGAACAGCCAGTCGGAGTCGCAACGGTCGGCGACCGGGAAGCGCTGAATGCGGCCGACCCGATGTTGCATGATCAGGGCGGCGTCCAATGAGCTGACGCTGCCGTCGCCGGTGACGTCGCAAGCCATCGTCTGCTCCGGCGTCAGGGTGCGGGTGCGGCTGGCAGCCTGGAGAGCATAGGTTGCGTCGAGCGCGGTGATGTTGGTGGGCACGGTGTTGACGCCGAGCGGCTCGATCGTCCACGGCTCGGTGCCGACGTCCATGAAGGCGAAGTCGCCGGCGCTGTCGGTGACCGCGGTCGTATTCGTCGTACCGGCGAGGCCGACGACGGCGTTACCGATCGGAGCGTTGTTCGAATAGTACTTCACCTTGCCGCGGATGTTGCGCTTGGCGGTGGTCGCCGTCGCGGTGGCGGTGGCGGCGCTGGTCGCGGTGCGCGTCGGCGTGAAGGTGTGGGTGAAGGTCGGCGTCTTGGTCGGGGTGAAGGTGTTGGTACGCGTCGCGGTCGGCGGCACCTGCGTCGGCGTGCGCGTCGGCGTCCAAGTCTTGGTGAACGTCGGCGTCGGTGTCGGCGTCGGGTTGACCAACACCGACTGCTCATTGGAGAGCGAACTCTCGCCGGAGGCGTTGTAGGCGGTCACCGCGACATAGCTGCGCTGGCCGAGGGGGAGTCCCGCCAGGG
>DASPMH010000749.1:0-4213 GCA_035627175.1 Terriglobales bacterium
ATTTCCGGACCGATGCTGGAGTCCGCGCTCGCCGCCGGATTTTGCGCTCAGGGGGTCGACGTACGCCTCGCCGGAATCATCCCGACGCCGGCGGTGGCGCTGTTGACTCACCAAGGCGGGGCAGCGGCGGGTGCGGTGATCTCTGCCTCGCACAATCCCTTCGCCGACAACGGTATCAAGTTCTTCGGAGCGGACGGGTTCAAGCTGGCCGACTTGGAGGAGCAACGCATCGAAGAGGCGTTGCAAGCAGACGCGACAGACGATTCTCCGACCGGCGCAGGTATCGGTAGCATCGAAACGGCGGCGGCCGCCGCGGATCGATATGTTTCCGCGCTCAAGGGCACAGTTTCAGACGGGATCGACCTGCGCGGGCTGCGCATCGTCGTCGACTGTGCCAACGGCGCCGCCTACCGCGTCGCGCCGCAGCTGTTCGATGAGCTCGGCACCAACGCCGTGGTGCTGGGAGCCGAACCCAACGGCACCAACATCAACGACGGGTGCGGAGCGCTCCACCCCGCCTCATTGCAAGCGCGGGTGATCGCGGCAGGGGCGAGCGTCGGCATCGCTGTCGATGGCGATGCCGACCGCCTGGTGCTGGTAGACGAGAAGGGCGAGCTTGCCGATGGTGACGATGTGCTCGGCATGATTGCCGTCGACCGCGCCCACCGCAACCGAGGCGATCGCGCCGTCGTCGGAACGGTGATGTCGAATCTGGGTCTGGAGCTGGCTCTGCGATCCCTCGGCATCGAGTTGATTCGCGCCGCGGTCGGCGATCGCTATGTCGTCGAGCAAATGCAGCGACGCGATATCAAGATCGGTGGTGAGTCGTCCGGGCATTTGATCTTTCTCGAACACTCGACCACCGGGGACGGCTTGCTCGCCAGCTTGCAGGTGCTCGAGCTGATGGTGCGGAGCGGCAAGCCGTTGAGCGAGCTGCGCCGCAGCATCACCAAGTGTCCGCAGGCGCTAGTCAATGTTCGCGTCGCCGAGCGCCGCGATCTCGCCACCGTGCCTCGGGTGCAGGAAGCAATCCGCAGCGTCGAAGCGGCTCTCGACGACCGTGGTCGCGTGCTGGTGCGCTACTCCGGGACCGAACCGCTGGTGCGTGTTATGGTCGAGGGCGAAAACGAAGCCGAGGTCCAGCGGTATGCCCGGGAAATCGGCGAGGCTGTCAAAGAAGGGGTCGGAGAATGATTTTTCTGGGGGTCAACATCGATCACGTCGCGACTCTGCGCCAGGTGCGACGGGTCACCTATCCGGACATCGTTGCGGCGGCCGCAGCCGCCGAGCGCGGTGGAGCGGACGGTATCACCATTCATTTGCGTGAGGATCGGCGGCACATCCAGGACGAGGACGTCTTTCGCTTGAGCCGAAGCATTACCACCAAGATGAACCTGGAGCTTGCCGCGGCCGCGGAGATGGTCGCGGTCGCCGTGCAGGTCAGGCCGGCCGACGTGTGCGTCGTCCCTGAGCGGCGCCAAGAGCTGACGACCGAGGGTGGCCTCGATGCCGCCGGGCAGATCGGATCTCTCGAAAGGATTTTGGCGCCCCTGCAGGAAGCCGGCGTCCGCATCAGCTTGTTCATCGACCCGGATCCGCGCCAGATCGAAGCCGCGGTGCGGCTGCACGCGCCGGTGATCGAGCTTCACACCGGACGCTACGCCGAGGCCGATGACGCGGCCGAACGAGAGGCCGAGCTGCAGCGGATTCGGGCGGCAACCGTGCAAGCCCATGCTGCGGGCGTGATCGTCAACGCGGGCCATGGTTTGACCCTGGACAATGTCGGACCGATCGCAGCGATCCCGTCGATGCACGAGCTCAACATCGGTCACAGCCTCGTCGCTGATGCCATTTTCGTCGGCCTGGAGGCCGCGGTGCGGCGGATGAAGCAGCGAATCTTCGAATTCGCGCCGCAATGATCCTCGTATCTCGTGCCGAGATGCGTGAGCTCGACCGCTTGACGATCGAGCGCTACGGCACGCCCGGCTACACCTTGATGAAGCGCGCTGCCGAGGGCGCGACCGACATGTTGCTCCAGGTCTTTCCGCATGTCCGGGGGCGCAAGGTGGTCATTCTGGCAGGAAAGGGCAACAACGGCGGCGATGGCATGATCGTCGCTCGTCTGCTGCGCCGGCATCGGGTAAAGGCCGAGGTTGTCTTGCTCGCACGGCGCGACGAAGTAGCGGGCGATGCGGCGCAGGCGATGCGCGCCTATGTCGCTGCCCGCGGTACTCTGATCGAAGCGAGCGGACCGAATGCGGTAGCCGAGGTTGCCGCACGGATCGAGGGGGCGGCATTGCTCGTCGACGCACTATTCGGCACGGGCCTCAACGCACCGCTCGCAGGCACCTTCCAAAACGTCGTCGAATTGGCCAACGCCAGCGGTATCCCGGTGTTCGCCATCGATATCCCTTCGGGCCTCGATGCCGATCGTGGCGTAGCGCTTGGTACTGCAATCCAAGCGGAGGCGACGGCGACCTTCGGCTTCGCCAAGATCGGCCAAGTCATCTTCCCCGCAGCGCGTTCGGTCGGCGTGCTCGGCGTGGTCGATATCGGCATAGCGCCGGCGGCTGTCGACGAAGTGCGGCCGCGCGCGCGCTGGCTCGACGCCGATGCGGCGCGAGCACTGATGCCGCACCGTGCCCCCGACACCCACAAAGGCGGCACTGGGCATGTGCTGGTGATTGCCGGATCGCGCGGCCACAGCGGTGCCGCGCTGATGTGCGCGCACGCCGCTTGCCGTGGCGGCGCCGGCCTGACGACCTTGGCCGGGCCGGCATCGCTCAATACCGTATTTTCGCTCGGCCGGCCGGAGGTGATGACCGCGACCTTGCCCGATCGCGACGGTCGGATCACCTTCGACGCCAAGTCGCTACGGGCGATGCTCGCGGGTAAGGACGCGGTTTGCATCGGACCGGGGCTGGGGACGCACGCGGCGGCAAAGAAGACAGTCGAGCTGATCCTCCGTGAGAGCAATGTCCCGGTGCTTCTCGATGCCGATGCACTGACCATCGTATCGGCATCGCTGCGGCTGCTGCGGTATGCTCGCGGACCGATGGTTCTCACTCCTCATCCCGGTGAGATGGCTCGCTTGCTCGGCGTATCGGCAGCGGAGGTTCAACTCGACCGCGTCACTCATGCCCGCCAGTTCGCCGAGGAGCATGGCTGTGTGCTGGTGCTGAAAGGAGCGAGAACGGTTATCGCAGCGCCAGATGGGCAAGTGACGATCAATGCCAGCGGCAATCCGGGAATGGCGACCGGCGGCATGGGCGATGCGCTGAGCGGATTGATTGCCGCGCTGCTGGCGCAGGGGTTGTCCACCGGCGACGCGGCAGCCCTCGGCGTCTACCTACACGGGGCGGTCGCGGATCATCTCGCCTCTGGAAGGGGGCCGATCGGACTTTTGGCCAGCGATGTAATCGAAGGGATTCCGGCCGGTTTCGCGCGCCTGGTGTCTCTGGCGTCTGACGATGAGCCACCGTTTCGTCAGTGACAGCGAAGAGACGACGCGGCGGCTGGCCGCGCGGCTCGCGGCGGAGCTTCTTGCCGGCGACCTGATCGGGCTGCGGGGTTCTCTCGGCAGCGGCAAGACCGCCTTCATTCGCGGCCTGGCGGAGGCGCTCGGCATCGCCGCGGGCAAGGTGCGAAGCCCTTCGTTCACCTTGGTCAACGAGTACAGCGGCGGTCGTTTGCCCCTCTACCATATCGATCTGTACCGCCTCGAGCCGAGTGCAAGTGACGCGCTCGCCCTGCGCGAATACCTCTATGGCGACGGGATCTGTGCCGTCGAGTGGTTCGAGCGGTTGACCGAACCGGGACCGGCGCTGGTGCTGGATCTCACGTTTGTCGCGGCGAACCGCCGCGAGATCGTGGCAACAGCGACGGGTGATCGCTATGATGCGCTGCTCGTGCGCTGGGTGGCGGCGGCGTCCCAAAAGTGAAGCGGCGCGGCAGATTTCGTCAAATGCGGAGGCGAAGGTGGCATTGATCGTCCAGAAATACGGCGGGACCTCGGTCGGCTCGGTCGAGCGTATCCAGGCGGTGGCGCGCCGCGTCGCCGCGACGCGGGCGGCCGGCAACGATGTCATCGTGGTGGTCTCCGCCATGGCAGGCGAGACCAACCGCCTGCTCGACCTAGCCAGTAAGGTGTCGCCTCGTCCCGACTCCCGCGAAGTCGACGTTCTCGTCGCCACCGGCGAGCAAGTATCGGTGG
>DASPMH010000750.1:0-2828 GCA_035627175.1 Terriglobales bacterium
GCTGCCGCGCTCTACCGAGCGCAGCTACAGCTGCCGCGCTCTACCGAGCGCAGCTACAGCTGCCGCGCTCTACCGAGCGCAGCTACAGCTGCCGCGCTCTTGCCGAGCGCAGCTACAGCTGCCGCGCTCTTGCCGAGCGCAGCTACACCTGCCGCGCTCTTACCGAGCGCAGCTACACCTGCCGCGCTCTACCGAGCGCAGCTACAGCTGCCGCGCTCTTACCGAGCGCAGCTACACCTGCCGCGATCTACCGAGCGCAGCTACAGCTGCCGCGCTCTGCCGAGCGCAGCTACAGCTGCCGCGCTCTGCCGAGCGCAGCTACAGCTGCCGCGCTCTACCGAGCGCAGCTACAGCTGCCGCGCTCTACCGAGCGCAGCTACAGCTGCCGCGCTCTACCGAGCGCAGCTACAGGACCGGGGTGGCGTCGGGTCGGCTTCGCTGCTTCACTGCTTCAATCTCACCTGCGGAAGGAGGGCTGCCCGTGCGCTACTTTGCTTGTATGGCCGTCGCTCTCGCGCTGCCTGCGCATGCCCTGATCGAGCCTTGTCCGTCGGACTGTGACGGCGGCAGCGCCGTCACCGTCGACGAGATCGTCACTACCGTCGGCATCGCCCTCGGCGACCAGCCGGTCGAGCGCTGTATCGCTGCCGATCAGAGCTGCGACGACCAGGTCACTGTCGACGAAGTGGTCTCCGGCGTGGACAGCGCTCTCACCGGTTGCGCGACCGAGGCGCGCGGTACGCTCGCGGTAGCGGCATCCGCTCCCGTCGGCGTGATCCGCACCAACGAAGAAGGAGTGGTCATCGGCGGCACACCCTGGATGCCGGCGCAGTATGACGTCAACGAACCGCCCGAAGCTCGCGTCGATGTCTATGCGCAAGGCCTCGAGGTACCCTGGGCCATGGCCTTCGCGCCCGATGGCCGGCTGTTCGTCACCGAGCGCCCGGGTCGCATTCGCGTCATCGACGGCGGCGTCCTGCAGCCGACGTCGTGGGCATCACCGGAAGGGGTGCACACCATCGGCGAGAGCGGCCTTCTCGGTATCGCTGTGCATCCCAACTTTCCGACACCGGCGTATGTTTATGTCTGCCACACGCTGATCATCGGCACCGAGGTGCAGAACCGGGTCGTCCGCTTCGAGGAGGTCGACGGTCGCGGCGCCAACCCTCTGCCGATCGTCGAAGGGTTCCCCGGCTCATCGGTTCACGATGGCTGCCGATTGAAGTTCGGTCCCGACGGCAAGCTCTACATCAGCACCGGCGACGGGGCGCGGCGTGCCCTGGCGCAGAATCTCAGCTCAACCGCCGGCAAGATCCTGCGCGTCAACGACGACGGCAGTGCGTCGCCGGACAATCCCTTCCCTGAGGCGCCGCTGGTATGGAGTTACGGCCACCGCAACCCACAAGGCCTGGCGTTCCATCCCGAGACCGGCGAGCTGTATGCGACCGAGCACGGCCCTTCCCACGAGATCGGTATCGGCGCCTATGACGAGGTCAATCGCATCGAACCCGGCGTCAACTACGGTTGGCCCGCGGCGATCGGCGCGCCGATGCTCGCCCAGTACCGCGACCCGCTGCTGACCTATCCCGCGCCTTCGGGCCCGGCGCCGCCGTCGGGTGCCAGCTTCTACTCGGGCGAGCTGGTTCCCGAATGGCAGGGCGATCTGTTCGTCGGCATTCTCGGCGCGGAGCACCTGCACCGCGTCGGCTTCGATGCTTGCGGCCGGATCGCCGCGCTCGAACGCTTGTATCCGAACATCTACGGCCGATTGCGCGATGTGGTGCACGGCCCGGACGGAGCGCTGTACGTCAGCACCAGCAACCGCGACGGGCGCGGTACGCCTCATCCAGACGACGATCGTATCCTGCGAATCAGCGGGAGCTGAGGCGGCGCCCGCATACAATCGGCGGGCTTAGCGATCTCAGGGGGCGAGTCGGACGTGCTGCAGACAGGGAAGCTGGCGCCGTACCTTGTCCTGGTAGTCGAAGTCGATCTCGCCGTAGATCGTCATCTCGCGATCGCCGGCGCGAGCGACGACCCGACCCCAGGGATCGACGATCATCGAGTTGCCGTAATCGGCGACGCCGCCCGGGCCAGCGCCAATCTGGTTGGCGGCGACGATGTAGACCTGATTCTCGATGGCGCGGGCGCGCAGCAGAGTCTCCCAGTGCGCTGAGCCGGTAGTGAAGGTGAAGGCCGACGGCACCACGATGATGCGCGCGCCGGCGAAGGTCAGCTGCCGGTAGAGCTCGGGGAACCGCAGGTCGTAACAAACGGACATTCCGATCGTGCCGAGGCTCGTCTGCGCCACGATCGCTTGGTCACCGGCGCGGCGTGAGTCCGATTCGCGAATGGTGACCTGTCCGGCGATATCGACGTCGAACAGATGAATCTTGCGATAGCGCGCCAGGGTCGCGCCATCGGGTCCGAACAGCAGGCTGGTGTTGAACACCTTGTCGCCATCGGCAGCCTCATGCAGCGAGCCGGCGAGCAGGTGGATGCGGCACTCATCGGCGAGTGCCGCCATACGCTCGCTGCTGGGCCCCGGGATGGACTCGGCGATGGCGTGTTCGCCGCTCTGCGGTCCTCGCCAGGCGAACACTTCCGGTAGGACGACGAGTCCGGCGCCGGCGGCAGCGGCTTGACGGACGAAGCCTTCCGCCTTGGCGAGGTTCGCTTGGCGGTCGGCGCCGGCATGCAGCTGCACCGCAGCGGCAACGAGCTTGTGGGTCACGGCCGGCAAGTTATCGAGTCGCTTGCGCAAAGTGAAGGTCGGGGCATCGGTCGTCGTGGTGTTGCATCAACCCGTATGCTAGCGCACCACGGCG
>DASPMH010000751.1:0-5890 GCA_035627175.1 Terriglobales bacterium
GGCCGCTACAAGGACCCGTACCTGACCGTGCTGCGCGTCGATACCGCCGCGGGCGAGCCGATGGGCATGTTCTTCGCCTTCGCGATCCACGGCACCGTCGCCGGCGAAGACAACCAGCTGTGGAGTGTCGAGGCCTCGGGCCACGTCGAGGCCGCCGTCGAGGAGAAGTTCGACTCGCCGGTCGTCGTCGGCTTCATGCAACACGGCGGCGGCGATGCTTCGCCCGCCGGAGTCGATGACCTCTTCGCGCGGATGGAATCGATCGGCGAACTTGCCGCCGATGCCATCTACAACCTGTGGCAGCAGACGCCGACCAGCACCGCCCCGATCACGCTCGAGAGCGTCAGCCGCACCGTCGACACCCGCCGCGACATGATCTCGGTCGAACGCGAGCACGGCACGCTGACCTACGCGCCCTTCAGCCCGTCGCCGGAGTTCGAGCCCGACAACATTGTCTACGATGATCAAGGCCGGATCATCACGCCGATCGACGAGTTCAACACCGCCAACGGCGGTGCTTTTTGCGGCGCCGCTTCGCCGCCGCTGCCGGTGGCGAGCATCGGCGCCGACGTCTTCCCCTACGCTTCTTGTCTGGAAGTTGGCACGGTTGCGGACTTCATCGGCGCGTTCTTCATGGTCACCGATATCGAGAAGCCGCTTCCCGAAAGCTTGCAAGCCAAGACCGGTGCGAGCCGCATCGGTCCACTGTCGATTCTGACCCCCTCGGGCGAAGTGGTGCAGGACGATGTCCTGATGGCATTCTTCCCGGGCGAAGCGACGGCGACTTATACCGAGCAGTTCCGCCGACGCGCCGCCAGCGAGCTCGGCATGGATCACACCATCCCGGTCGGTTACGCCCAGGATCACCAAGGTTACTTGTTGATCCCGGAGGATTGGCTGCAAGGTGGCTACGAGCCCAACATCAATCTCTGGGGTCCGCTGCACGCCGAGCACATCATGGAAGGCGTGCTCAGCGCGGCCGGCGAGGTGCTGCTGACCGAAGCGGTCGAGCCCTACGATCCCGCGGCCAATTTGAGCCCGGTGTATGCCGAGGTCGCTCTGCCGACCGTTGCGCCGGACCTGACCCCGAATGCCGGTACGGCGTTGAGTGAGCTGCCCTCGTACTTCCTGATTCCGGTCGAGGGGCTGAGCGCGGCCTCGGCGCCGCCGAGCAGCGTCCGGCGCGTCCAGGACGTGGTCCAGTTCATGTGGGAAGGTGGCGATCCGGGCGTCGATCTGCCGGTGGTGTATCTCGAAGTGCAGGCCGATGACGGCTCGTGGGATCGTGTCCTGACGGCCTCCGGGCGTCCGGTATCGTCACCGATGCACGACATGCTGCTCGCCACCACGCCCAACCCGCTCGCTCCGGCGACTGCCGAGCAGCGCCACGTCTGGTGGGTCGCCTGGCAGGCGGTGCCGCATTTCTATGATCGGGCCGGTTTGCCGCTCGGCAGCTACCGCTTCCACATCGAGGGACAACGCTACACCGGCGGTGCGCAGACTTGGCCGTGGCCGAGCGAGCCCTACCAGCTCGACTCGCCGACGTTCGAGGTGGTGCCTGCCGAGATCACCCTGGCGATCGAAGGCGAGAAGCTGATCGGCTCGATCGACGCGCCGGCGACGGGTTTCCGCCTGATCGACGTCGAAGGCAGCTCGCGCGGCTCGAACCCGGTGCGCAATGCGACGATCACCATTTCGTTCCCGGATGGCAGCAGCCAGCAGGTGACCCCGGAAGCGTCGATCGTCAACCGCCGCAGCGAGTGGACGCTAGGCGCCAACGCCTTGGTTGGAGCGAGCGCGGTCGAGGTGGTCGACGGCTACGGTAACCGCGGCAATCTCCAGATCGACTAGGCGCCATAACCTCCCCCTTGCCCCCTCCTTGGAAAGGAGGGGGCATCTGCAGGTGCGCGCCCCCCTTTCCCAAATTTGGGAAAGGGGGCAGCGCCGCAGGCGCGGGGATTTCTGGGAGTCGGCACGGCGCCACAGCAGCGCACCTGCCGCCGCTTCGACCCAACGTACCTGCCGCCGCTTCGACCCAACGCACCTGCCGCCGTCTACCGACGGCAGCTACACCGGTGAGCCCAGGTGTGCGCGCTCTTGCCGGCGCGCCCTTGCCAGACGTCTGTGAAGTTTGACCGGCGCGCTCTGCGCCGCCAAACAACAGAACTCAGATGAAACTGGTCATCGCCACCACCAACGCCGGCAAGCTCCGCGAGTACCGGGAGCTGCTCGCAGGCTTCGAGCTGCTCTGCCTCGCTGACTTCCCGCCCCAACCCGAGGTGGTCGAGGACGGCGCCGACTTCCTCGCCAACGCCTGCAAGAAAGCGGTGACCTACGCGCTGGCCTTGCAGCGCTCGGTGCTCGCTGACGATTCTGGCCTGGTGGTCGACGCCCTTGGCGGCGCCCCCGGAGTCTTGTCGGCTCGTTTTGCCGGGGCATCGGCGGACGATGCGGCCAATCTCGCCAAAGTGCTGGCGCTGATGGCGGACGTTCCGGACGAGCAGCGCAGTGCGCGTTTTCAGTGCGTGATCGTCGTCGCGCGACCCGACGGCGCGACGCTGGTGGGCAGCGGCGCTTGCGAAGGCAGGGTCGCGCCCGCTGGGCGGGGCACAGGCGGCTTCGGTTACGATCCGATCTTCATCGACGCCGAGAGCGGCCGCACCTTTGCCGAATTGGAGCCGGCCGAAAAAAACCGCCGCAGCCACCGGGCCCGCGCGCTCGCCCAGATTCGGGCCGGCCTGGCCGACTTCCTTGCAGGCGAGGTCGGCTAGCGCTGGCGCTTTGCCGCGGCGCATTCTAGCAACGGGTCTGCGGAAGCTGATATGAGGGCGACCGGTGTGACGGGGTGTAGCGCAGCCTGGTAGCGCACCAGCCTTGGGCGCAGGGGGTCGGAGGTTCAAATCCTCTCACCCCGACTCCACACCGCAGCGAGCGCAAGCGCCAGTAGCTCAGTCGGATAGAGCAGCGGCCTTCTAAGCCGCAGGTCGGGGGTTCGATTCCCTCCTGGCGTATTCGGCCACCCCGGCTTCGGGGTCATAGCGACAATTCCGACACGCCTGCGCCGGGCAGTGTCGGAAATGTCGCTATGACCCCTTAGGGTGGGTCGCGGTCCTTCCAAGCGGTGGCTGACTGAAGTAAGGCAACCGGCGCCATGGGGGGTGCCACCGTCGAGCCCGTCACTTCTGCGCGGGAAGCGCTCACCGTGCCGTTGCTGCTGTTGGCGCTGGTGCTGGCAGCGTGCGGCTATCGCCACCACTTCGACCTCGAGCAACCCTGGTGGCGCTGGGCTACCGAAATGGCCCTCGCCGGCGCGATCGTGATCGCGACACTGCCGGCGCCGTTTGCGGCCGGCGCCGAAGGCGCCGGCAGAAGATGGCTGCGATGGGCGCTGTTCGGGATCTTTGGCGTTGCTGCTGCGGCGGGAATCCATCTCGCTCTGCAGCCCGGGGCGGAGGTGCCCGCGGGGCTTTGCTTGGCCGGCGCGGGCGTGGTCTTTCTCCTCTCTCGCTGGGTGCCGCTCGATGCCGCTCAAGTCGCGGCGCTGACGAGCACCGCTCGGCCGCCGGAGCATGCCTCGCCGGAGTTGATCGCCGGCAGCCTTGCTGCCGTCGCCACCGCGCTCCTGGCGACCGTGTGGAACCAGACCTCTCATCTCGCCGGCCTAGCTTGCTGGTCGATCGCCCTGGCGATGCTCGCGGCTGTCGCTTGGCGGCAAGATCGGCGCGACTTGCCAACGCCACGATCGCTCCAGGATTCCAGCAACGGCGCGGCGGTGCTCCTGGTATCGCTACTTGCCGGACTGCTGCGCTTCCCGTTGCTCTACGATGTTCCGGATCTGATCGATGCCGATGAAGGCCGGCTCGGCGAATCGGCGGAGCAGATGTTTGCCGGCGAGGGCTTTCCCGATCTCTTCGGCTTCGGCTGGAATAGCTTTCCGAATCTCGCCTACGCTGTCCACTACGCCTTCGTGCCGCTGCTCGGGCGCAGCTTCGTTGCCCTGCGGCTCTCGACCGCGTCGATCGGCACTCTCAGTGTGCTCGTCACGTATCTCTGGGTGCGGCGCTGGTGGGGCTGCAGGGTGGCAGCCATCGCCGCAACCTTGCTCGCCATCAATCCCGAGCATTTGCTGTGGAGCCGCAGCGGATTTCTGAACATCCACGCCGCGGCGGTCGCCGCGCTGGTGTTGGCCACCTGCGCCCGCGCCCTGGCGTCGGGCCGCCGCCTCGATTTCGTCTGGCTCGGGCTGGCGGCCGGTCTCAGCTTCTACACCTACCACGCCGCGAAGCTGTTCCCGGCTCTGCTTATGCCCCTCGGGCTGGTTCTCGCTGTCGCTCGTACCGGGACGCTCCGCCGGCACCGGCTGAGTTTCGCCCTCGGCGCCCTTACCGCGCTGATCGTGGTTATGCCGCAGATCGGCGCGGCGGCTCACGATTGGAGTCGCTACAGCCAAGACGTCTCGAATCGATTCGACCTCGATCGGCTAATCGCGGCTCACCAGACCGGCGACGCCAGCGCAGTCAGAACCCATCTCTACACCCACGTCATCGACTCGCTCAATTCCTTCATCAGCGTTCCCGAAAAGTCCCCGATGCTGGAGCCGCTGGTCTGTGTGCCGTTTCTCATCGGCGTGCTGTGGATGCTGTGGCACTGGCGCGACCTGCGCCATGTGGTCGTGCTAGGCTGGATGCTCGGCCTGCTTGTCATCGGCAGCATGCTCACCGCCGATCCACCGAGCGCGGCACGGCTGGTTGGATTGTTGCCGGTGGCCTGCACCATACCGGCAGTGCTCGCCGGCGTTATCTGGTGTCGATTGCAGGCGCAGTGGCCGCGGCGCGGAGCAGCGCTCGGCTATGTCAGTGTCGCGACGTGGCTCGCTGCGGCAACCGCCTACGCGATGCATAGCCATTTTCTCCATCGACCGAGACACGACGGCTACGATGTCGAGAGCTACATGTGCCGGACGATCCTGCAGCAATCGCCGCCAGCTACGGTGCTGACGGTCGGCGCAGGCAGCGGCGCGAACCCGCGCAACGCCTTGCTGCGATGCTTCTCGGATGCCCCAAGAGGCGTCGATGTCGTCAACCTGCCGCTCGATGCCGATGTCGTTCCCCTGTCGCCAACGATCGACGGCAATGTCGCCATCTTCGTTTTGCGGGGACAAGGCGAGATTGCCGATCTGGTCCGCGACTCGTATCCGCGTGCCCGCGAAGTTACGGTGCGCGATGTCTACGAGGATATCTTAGTGCGGGCTTTCTTCTTGTCCGCCGCGGAGGTCGCTGCCAGCCGCGGACTCGAGCTGACCTACCGCACTAAGGGCGCGGACAGCTGGCAGATCGCGCCTGCGGATGCGGCGCTGGCCGACAACGGTTTGCAAATGCTCCCACCTGGCGAGATTGCGGAGCGGGCGGTTTGGACGGGTGGTATCCACATAGCCGAGTCTGGAGTCACCCTGTTCCGCACCGAAGGTGGCACGATGACAGTAGGGTGGGGAGACCTGAACAGGAGCGCTGGTCCTTACGGCGAATTCGTCGAGGGCTACTTCGCCGCCGGCTGGCATCCGATCCGCATCGAAGCAACGCCCGGCAGCAAAAGTGTGCCTCCGCGAGTGACTTGGTTGCCGGCGACCTCGACGGCATGGCAGCCGCTCGGGCCGCTGCAGTTGCTGCGACAGCTCCGCTCGGCGGCAATCGCCGGCAGCTACGGCGGAGCTGCCGAAGGGTCGTTCGAGCACCGGCTGCATGCGGCGATCGACTTCGACTACGCGCGTTGGGATGATGACGAGCCTCCGCCGTGGTTCGTCGCCGATAGGGGCACGGCGGAATGGCGCGCGGTGGTTGCGCTGGAACCGGGGCTGCAGGCGATCCGCTTGGATACGACGGTGCCGACGACG
>DASPMH010000752.1:0-3281 GCA_035627175.1 Terriglobales bacterium
GCGTCATCGCACCGCCGGGAGCGGCCGGTGGCGAGCCCGGCGCTCGCGGTCAGAATCGCCTGGCGCGCGCAGGCGGGCGAACGACGCTGCGGTTAGCGGGCAAAGAGACGAGAGCGCTGCAGGTCGGGGAGAGGTTGGAGATACGGACCCCGGGGGGCGGCGGCTGGGGCATACCCGATTGAAGTCACCGTGCGGCCGACCGGAGGGTTGCAACAGGTGTGCGTGGGACGCCCTCCGGCTTCCGCCGCTCCGCCACTCCACTTCGTAATCGGTTCGGAGGGCGCCACCCGCGACGCCGGGCTTCGCGGGTGGCGCCGGGTACCTTCCGCTCAGTGAGCGGAAGTCTGGGACGGAGTGTGCGACTCGATGCGGCGCTCGAGGTGATCGACGCGGCGGCGCAGCGCTTCGAGATCGGAGCGGGTGGCGACGGAGAGACGCTCGGTGACCGGCGAGACGATTTCCTCGATGCTCTTCTGGAAATCGGCGGCGAAGCGCTCGGCCTGCTTGCGCGCATCGTTGACGGCGCGCTCGGCGCGCTTGCGCAAATCACGGCTCGCCTTGTCGACGTCGGCGCTGAGACGCTTGACCGCTTTGCGAGGCTCGGCGGGCAGCAGCTCGATGGTACGATCGAGCCCGACCCGGATCTGCTTCTGTGCCTCATTCTGCAGCGAGCTCAAGCGGCTCTGGAACGAGTTGTGGTTCACCTTCTTCTTGCTGGCCATGACAGCCCTCCTTGGCAACGTTGCTTGCCGACCTAACGCACCGCGTCATGGAAGTCAATGCGCTGCGTCATATCCAAGTGACCAACCACGCTAGCTAAACTGCGGTTCCGCTGTAATTACCACGGCTCATCCAGGATTGGCCCGACGTCTTGGCGATCACGCCCGAATCGCTCGAGGCGATGCTGCTCAGCACACGCGAACCGGCCCAACGCATTCTGGCGCACGTTCGCGCGGTTGTAATCGATGAGGTGCACGCCTTCGTTGGTGACGATCGCGGCGCCCACCTGGTGTCGCTGCTCGAGCGGACAACTCGGATCGCGGCAGGTTATCGCTTGGCGCAACGAGGCGTTGACGTTTATCTCTCGCATTCTTCTCTCGCGCTGTCGGTAAGAGCAGCGGCGGAACACGCATTTCAGGAAGGCAGCAACTGCGTCATCGTCGCCACCAGCGCGCTCGAGCTCGGCATTGATGTCGGCGACCTCGATCACGTCATTCAGATCGATGCGCCCAACAGCGTGTCGTCATTTCTCCAACGCATGGGTCGCATCGGGCGGCGGGTCGGAACGACGGCGAATTGCACCTTTCTGACTACGGACAGCGAATCTCTGCTTCGGGCTGCCGCCATCATCGACTTATTCCGCCAGGGATATGTCGAGCCCGCGAGGCCGAAGACCTGGTCGCCGCAGGTGGCACGGTCGGAGAGACATCGGTCTCGTAGACGCCGCGTTCCTTCAGGAGAAGGAGCGGCACAGCCCGAGCTTCGTGCTGGCTGGCCGGCCCTGGTGGATCATCGATGTCGATTGGAAAGGCGGCACGTGCTCGGTAGAGCCTGCTGACGCGGGTAGCTATCCGCGTTGGTACGGTGGAGTCAGCTGCATACGCGGCTTTCTCCCCCCTCCTTAAAGGAGGGGGGAGAAGAACGACGGAAGTTTTTCTTGGATGCGGCCAATGTGTTACAGCACCGCGGTCGGTGGGCATCGGCTGTGACCTGGGATCGTTCTGTCGTCTTCGGTGATTTTCGGCTGGCGCGTGCGGAGCAGCGTCTCTACCGTGCTGGCGAAGAGGTGCGCATCGATCCCAAGGCTTGGGAGCTGCTCTGCTATCTGGTTGATCATTCGGGGCAGTTGCTGACCAAAGCGACGCTATTCGACGAGCTATGGAAGGATGTCGTCGTCAGCGATGCGGCGCTGAGCCAGACGATCCTGCGGCTGCGCAGCGCCCTCGGCGACAGTGCCCGCCAGCCACGTTACATCGAAACACTGCATCGCCGCGGCATCCGCTTCATCGCCGACATTCAGAGCTGTAGCGTCGGCCCGAGCCGGCCGGCGGGTGGCGAGGTTCGCGGCGTCACCGACCTCGCCGAGCTTTCTTCGCCAGTGAGCGACGCGATCTTCGTCGGCCGCGAGCGCGAGCTCGAGCGCTTGGCAGGTGCGCTCGTGTGCGCCGAACGCGGCCAACGCCAGCTGGTAATGGTCAGCGGCGAACTCGGCATCGGCAAGACCGCGATCCTCGATCGCTTCGTCGAATCGCTCCCCACCGACTGGGCGGTGGCGCGCGGCCAATGCATCGAGCCGCACGACAGTCCTGAGGCGTACCTGCCCGTATTCAGCGCGGTCGAACAGCTGGCGCAGTCCGACCGGCGTGACGCCGTCATCGCCGTCCTGCGCCGCTGCGCACCGACCTGGCTCGCGCAGATGCCCTGGCTGGTCGACACCGATGAAGCGCGCGCCTTGCGCGAACAGGTCTCCGCCGGCTCTCGGGCGCGCATGCTGCGCGAGATGGTAGCGGCGCTGAGCGCGCTTGCCGGCGAACGCGGCCTGCTGCTGGTGCTCGAGGACCTGCACTGGAGCGATCCCGCTACGCTCGATCTGCTGGCACTGCTGGCGCACCGCGGCGAAAGCGCGCGGCTGATCGTCGCCGGCAACTTCCGTCCCGCCTACGCTCTGGCGCATGGTCACCCGATCGTCGAGCTGGTGCGCACCCTGGAAAGCAAGGAGCTGTGCGTCGCCGTTCGCCTCGAGCCTCTGCCGCTCGCCGGCGTGCGCGAGTTCGTCGCGCGACGCTTTCCGCAAGGGCCCCTACCCGATGGCTTTGCCGAAGAGCTGCTCGAACGCACCGACGGCAATCCGCTCTTTCTCAAGACGATCGCCGACCACATGGTAGAAACCGGCGCCATGCGGCGCAGTGACCGCGGCTGGGAGCTGGCTGGGGGAATCGATTTCGCCGACGCAGCGATCATCCCTGCCGGCTTGCGGCAAATGATCGAAGCGGTGCTGCGGCGCATCGATGCCGCCGACCTGCCGCTGCTCGACGCAGCCAGTGTCGCCGGCACGACCTTCGCCTCCGCCGCCGTCGCCAGCGGGCTCGATCCGGGGGAGGCGAGCCTGGAGCTGGTCGAAAGCTGCTGCCAGCGTTTGATCAACAAGTGGCATGTATTGCAGCCGGCCAGCGAGCAGCGCTGGCCCGACGGCACCCGCACCGCGCGCTACCGCTTTCGTCACGGGCTCTATCGCACCGTGCTCTATGAGCGCCTCGCTCCCAGCGTTCGGCGCCGCTTGC
>DASPMH010000753.1:0-2052 GCA_035627175.1 Terriglobales bacterium
GGAGGCGTCGCGCAAGCTCAACTTCGTCCCCAGCCGCACCATGCGCATCGCCCAGCGCTTATATGAAGGTGTCGAGCTCGGCCCCCAAGGCGCCGTTGGCCTGATCACCTACATGCGTACCGACTCGACCCGCATCGCCCCGGAGGCGCTGGCCGAGGTCCGCGGCTTCATCGAAGGTCGCTACGGCAAGCAGTACGTGCCCGAGAAGCCGGTCAATTACCCGAGCAAGCGCGAGGCGCAGGACGCGCACGAAGCGATCCGGCCGACCTCGATGGAGCATACGCCCGACTCGGTCGCTGCCTATCTTTCCAAGGAAGATCTCGCCCTCTACACCCTGATCTGGAATCGTTTCGTCGCCAGCCAGATGGTGCCGGCGGTGTTCGACCAGACCAGTGTCGACATCCGCGCCGAGGGTATGCCGGAGGAGACGATCTTCCGCGCCAGCGGCCAGGTGATGAAGTTCGACGGCTTTATCCGAGTCTACTCGGAAGGCCGCGACGACGACCGCAAAGAGGGCGAAGAGGACGACGATACCGATCGCCAGCTCCCGGCCTTGCAGGAGGGCGAGGTGCTGCAACTGCATCAGCTCAAGCCCGAGCAGCATTTCACCCAGCCGCCGCCGCGCTTTACGCAAGCGACTCTGATCCGCGAGCTCGAGGTCAAAGGCATCGGCCGGCCGTCGACCTACGCCTCGATCATGGGGACGATCATCGCCAAGGAGTACGTCTCCGAGGATCGTTCCCGCCGGCTCCATCCGACCGAGCTCGGCTCGCTGGTCACCGAGCTGCTCGTCGATGCCTTCCCCGACATCCTCAATGTCGAGTTCACCGCCGGCATGGAGGAGATGCTCGACCAGGTCGCCGACGGCAAAGAGCCGTGGGTCGATACCTTGCGGCGCTTCTACGGCCCGTTTGCCAAGGATCTCGAACACGCCGAAGCGCGCATGCGCGACGTCAAGCGCGAGGGCACGCCGACCGAGATCCCGTGCGGCAACTGTGGCAAGCCGCTGGTCATCAAATGGGGCCGTGGCGGCGAGTTTCTCGCGTGCCCGACCTACCCGGAGTGTAAATTCACTCGCAACTTCGAGCGCCAATCGGACGGTTCGATCAAGGCGGTCGAAGCGGAAGTCGTCGATGAAAATTGCGACCAGTGCGGCAAGCCGATGCAGATCCGCTTTGGCCGCTTCGGCAAGTTCGTCGGCTGCAGCGGCTATCCGGAATGCAAGAACGTCCGGCCACTGGTGCGGCCCGTGCCGACCGGCGTGGCCTGTCCCGATTGCCACGAGGGCGCGATCATGGAGAAGCGCTCGCGCGGCGGCAAAACCTTCTACAGCTGCAACCGCTATCCCAAATGTCGCTTCGCCACCTGGGAGAAGCCGATTGCGGAGCCATGCCCGAGCTGTAATGCGCCATTCGTCGTCGAGAAGACCACCAAGAAGCTCGGTACCCGACGGCGCTGCTTGAGCGAAGGCTGCAAGTTTCTGGAGACGGTCGCTGAGCCCGAAGAAGTCTGAAATGGAGTGCGTCACCGTCGTCGGTGGCGGACTGGCGGGATGCGAAGCGGCTTGGCAGCTCGCTCGGCGCGGTATCGCCGTGCGGCTGCACGAGATGCGGCCGGTGCGCGGAACGGAAGCCCACCAGACCGACCGCCTGGCCGAGCTCGTCTGCTCCAATTCCTTTCGCAGTGCTCAGGCGACCGCTGCCGTCGGCCTGCTCAAAGAGGAGATGCGCCGGCTCGGCTCGCTGATCATGCAGATCGCCGACGCCACCGCGATACCGGCAGGTTCGGCGCTCGCCGTCGACCGCGACAGCTTTGCCGCGCAGGTCTCCGCGGCGATCGCAGCCGAGCCGCAGATCGAGCTGATTCGGGAAGAAGTGATCGCGATCCCGGACGGCGTCACCATCCTTGCGACCGGCCCGTTGACGTCGCCTGAGCTCGCCGCAGCGCTGCAGCAGCAGTGCGGCGACGAGTACCTCTACTTCTATGATGCGATCGCGCCGATCGTCAGCGCCGACTCGATCGACCGCGACATCGTCTTTGCAGCGTCCCGTT
>DASPMH010000754.1:0-7170 GCA_035627175.1 Terriglobales bacterium
GTGTGAACGGCTGACGGAAAGAGCGCGAATCTGGTGAACAGCGCGAGTCGCAGCCGGAATCCTTCACCAGGTTGTGGCTCCATGTTCGAACCATCTCCTTCCTGGATCTAGTTCGATCTTCTTGTCTCTACTTCGACTCGATGAGGCGGGGCGCGTTTCGTTCGAAACGGGGATCACGATAGGAAAGCCGGGCTCCGAAAAGGTGAAGGCCCGAGGTAGCAGCCTCGAGCCTTCGGTGGAGGTCGGCGCGATCGTCGAAAAGCGCTTGTTCCGGCGCCGACAATGACGCGATCGCCAAGGCCTGTCCAGCCTTTTGGGGGCTGGAGGGACGGCGATCGTCGAGAGCAGCGACCGAGTGTTGAATTGTGCCCGTTGTCACCATCAGCTGTGGGTGTGCCGGCGCTGTGATCACGGCCAACTGTACTGCCCCGAGCCATGTGCTGGCGAGGCACGCCGTGATTGCATGCGGACAGCAGGACGACGCTACCAGCACGGCGCGCGTTCAGGATCGCCGACCACGAAGACGCGACGCGCGGTGTCGAATGCCGCAAAGATGAGGGCGTGCTGGACGAAACCCCGGCGGCCTACAAGCCGATCGATGCGGTCATGGCGGCCCAGAGCGACCTGGTGGACGTCGTCCACACGTTGAGGCAGGTCGTTTGCGTGAAGGGGTAACAGCCGCACGCCTTCGGTTCCTCCCCATCCGGCGCGCCGGCAGCTATGCTCCTTCCGCCATCGTGGCTCACCCGTCGGTTTGTGACCGGCCAAGGCCAGCCGCGATGGCGCCCGACGGCCCGCAGCGCTCCCCCGTCTTTGAGAGGCGGAAGGGACCGCCGCGGGCTCGTCGAGCCTCGGCCGGCAGTCGTCGCGCCATCGCCGGCGGGCGTTAGTCTCGCGAAGGCGGGGTGATCTGGAGCTGGCGAGAACCCGAAAACTGATTGCGGCGCTATTCCGGAAGCGAATCGTCGTCGTCTTCGATCGGCTTGAACCGACGTCGTGTAACCGGTCGCGAGATGCGAACGTTCGGCTTTGGCGATGACAGCTGGTCTTGCAATGTCTCGCTGGTCCCGAACAACGGGATCTGACGCGGGGCAGGAATCAGCTCGATCACTTCTAAGGTGTCGTATTCCGTCCTTAGGCCAGTGGCTGTACGCCATGTTGCCTTGCGATACCGCACCCGGAGGACGTCGCCCTTCGCGAAGGTTACCTGCCTACGCTCCAGCTGATCGAGGAACCTTTCGTCGCGTATGTAGGCTCCGAACGTTCCATTGCCGTCGGAGAGCATCCATTTGTATCGTGTCTCGAACGACGGCTTGATGATCTGAAACGGCCCCACTTCTTCCTTTTCTCCGAGTGACTCCTCAACTTGATCGGTCGCGAAATACGGGACCTCCTCCTTCGTGATCTCGACCACCGTTTCATGGCGATTCTTCGACTTGAACTCGTGGATTCCTTCACGCTCCAGTGGCTTCAAAGCCCCGTACATCGCGTCCCTCGCCGCTGCGCTGTTGTAGACGTTGAGTACGCCGTTGTGCACCACAAACGTGTCGCCCCCAACCGTCACCACCGATGTGTTGTTCGGCATCGCATTGACCGCTGTAACGCGCCGGCCTCGGAGCCATTGAACGAACCTGAATAGCCCATGCCCGGCCGCCACAGTCGAGCCTGCAACTAGCCCGAGAATCTCAAGCAATTCCCTAGCTGCCCTCACATTCTCACTATGCAAAAGAAGGTCTCGCCCCTGCTCTGCTATCGTCTGCACCGCCAGCGAGACCGAGAAGCATCCGGGCTTGAAATCCGACTGAACGTGAACGGCAAGCTCCGCCGCCTGCCCGTTCAAAACCCGGTTGGCCTCTTGGCACAGATCGCTGATGGCCAAGAGCGCCGGCGCCAACTCGCGAACATCCATTTCGTGGCGTTCAAGCGCAGGGCCATCGTAAACGATCTCAAACGTTTCCCTGTGGTCAATTTCCGAAAGGTCCACCATGTTAGGCTTGGCCATCGTATCGCAGGTACCTCAACCGTGGCATTTCAAAATCGCCATCGATGGCCGCGGGCGGCGCCCGCGGGTTTTCTGCGCGCCGGCATCCGCGCTCAAGCCGAGGAACTCGGCGTCGACATCGCCGACGTGGTCAACCGCCCTTCAGGCGCTCAGAAGCCTCGCGCGGGGAAGGTGACTCCCCCGCCGGCGCAGAATGCCCGCCGCAATCGCGCGGCAGGGTGAAGCCTTGGTGCCGTGACTCCGCCGGCAACACCTGGAGCGGTCGCGTGCCCGGGCCATTCGTCCCGGAGCATGTCGCCGCCGGCGGGAAGCTCGCGGAGCTGCTGGTCGACATGGGGGAGCCGAAGGGCGGATCGAGGCGAAGTTGACGGGCGGCAAACCGGTTAGCCAAGAAGATGCAGAGAACGTTGGCGAGGCGCGGACCACTAGCGGTTGGAGATTGCCTCTTTTTGCGCATCGTTAGCAGCGATAGCGGCGGCACCAATCTCATCAACGACTGCTTGCATGATTCTCAGCACGACTATGTGATCGAGAGTGAGATCCAAGAGGCCGACAGCGGCGGAGATCTGCATCAGGGAAATGGCAGCGCAATGCAAAGGATCCGCGAGTCCGAACATCGAAGGCCCGCAACATAGTTCCTCATTCAGTGGAGCCTGGCCAAATTGAAAGTACACGCCTTTAGGATTCGCGTGCACAGCATGGCTCGCTAGCCGATAATGCGCGCGGAGATGATCGAGGTCGACAGCTGCCTCTACATCTTTGAACGATGGATCTTTGGACTTAAGCGCTTTCGCTGCCCAGCCATAATTTCTCCGGTAAGACTCACCGAATCGATCGGTCAGCGCTTTAACCGCCAATTCGACCGATTTGACTTCCTCATGTGTTGGCGGCTCATAGCCAAGGCGCTCGTGACAGCGCGCATAGTCGGCCATCGCGCGAGATGACTCAATAGTTTGATGATGAACATACCGTTCGGCAGTATCTTCTCCGAACTGTTGAATGAACAGCGCAGTGACGGCGACTTCATCAAGCGCGCGCCATCGCGCCATCGCGCCGTCGGGAAAGCCGCCACGCGCCAAGCGTAGAATCTCATCACAGATTTGGCACGCACGTGCGTGCAAGCGAGTCAGTGCTTCGACGGTGTAGGGATTGTCCGCCTCTGCAATGGCCGCTCGCTTGCGCTGATTAATTCCTCCATCGAACTCCCGCGCAATGGTCAGTAGGTGAGCCAGCTCGCCCAGGGGTTGCTCCCAGCGCGTTTGAAGGTCGGCCTCGAAATTTTGCGACGCTAATGCCTGTCGGCGGGCTTCATCCGGCCAGGCGCTCCTGAGGCTTCGACCGATAACGGCAACCGCGTCGTCGATTGCCTTCTGCATCAAGTCGTCCGTCTTCTCCAGGAACGCGTCAGAAAGCTTCTCCATTCGGTCGAAGTCAGCTGCGGTAAACTCGATCTTAGCACCAGGAGGCAGAACCGCATCGAAGTTCAAGCTTCGCACCTGGGTCGCCGGCAACAAGCTTCGTTGCGAGGTCTTGGACTGCGTCGTCGCCTACGTCGACTCCGACGGCCTTTAGCTTCTCAGTCAGAATACGCCCAAGGCCTGCCCACACAGAACCTTTCCGAATGGCGTCGGTGAAGATTCGCTCGAAATGCTCCATTTCACATTCCTGTGCCAACCTGTGCCAATTTGTAGCCCGTCCTTATCGACGGCGATTATTCCGGCCAGCCTTCTGGCAGCTCGAAAAGCTCTCGCCCCTCACAGCCTTCGCGGTAGAGGTCGCGGTTGGGTGGTGGAAACACTGCGGGGAGGCGCTCCAGAATGCCGGCCGCGGGATGCTCGGCCCACGGATGATGATAAAGCACCGGTGATTGCGAGGCAACGCTCCACGGCGTGATCGCTGAGACCAACATGGCGCCGCTGACACGGGTATGGCGAGGACCTTTTGGTCCGACGAAAACTCCATCTTTAGCTCGATCGAGGCGGGGCTTCGGATCGTCCCTTGAAGACACCACGATCTCGCGACCGTATAGCGCTTCCTTGCCGTCCGCGACGTCGAGGCTGGGGAGCGCCCACCGGCAGGCTACCACGTTGGTTGCGACAATGTATGGTATTCCCGGCCGACCATACCTCGATGCCTTGGCTCTAACGGCCGCACGGATCGTCGAAAGCAGCTCTTCGTGATTCAGCTCGCGTGCGACAGAGCCTATAGGCCGGACCCCTGGCCGACCACGCAACGCTGGCGATTTAAGGATTAGGGAATAGACGACAGTCCAGCCGGCCGCAGTTGCCTTCCAAAGTGGTCCCGACATCCTGCGCGCACCCCGCGGCTGAGCAGCAAAGACATCAGGGTTGAGGCGCGCCATCTGCTTCTCCATCTGACGGCAAAGTGTCCCCACGGGAATAGGAACGCGCGGCTTCGCGTTCGCTTCCTCGATCGCGATGAAGAAGTGTGGCGAATCCAGCTTTGCGTCGATTGCATTGTAGATGGCATCAATACGAGCACGATCCGCTGCTGCCGGGCCACTGAGCCCGGGGACAATGGCCTCGAGCAGGAACGGCGGTTTTCCGTCTGGCGGATGCACTTTGAAGTCGACGTTCTTGCCCGCAGCGCCCTCGATCGGGAAGTCCGGTTCGCAAAGATACCCGTGTTGCCGCAGCATCTCGTGACAATAAAGCTCGAAGAACGCTGGCAAGAATACCACGTTGTCCGTACTCCGTAAGCGAGTGCGCAGCTTGGCCCTTGCGCGAGAGGGGAAATGACCCAACCAGGCTTCAACCAGATCCCGAACATTGGCGGCAGCCTTACGAGCCGACAGGTTGAGATAGTCGAAGTGAGACTCGCCTCGCTTGGCCTTCCGATTCTCGGTCCGAGGACGGCTGTCGAAGACGTCACCCACCATCCGCGTCTCGTATCGAAGGTGCATGGTCGTGCGGCACCATCATCGTTGCGGTGTAGTGCTTCATGTCGAGCAGTACTGGCTTCTCGATGCCGTGTGCTTCGGTCAAGTAACACTGCAGTGCCTTCTCGTTCCTTCGATCGACGGAACGGTCCGCGATGCTCAAGAATCCAGCCTCTCGCAACTGGCGCGCGCTGTTAGGTGGACTTCTGCGAGCAAACACCGTGTAAATTCTCGACTGCTGGAATGTCGCAAAGTCCGGAGCGAACTCGTCATTCACACAGAAGCTTATGGTTTCCCCGGTGCAGGTGATAACGCCGACGATCTCCGGATGTCGTTCGAAGACGCCCGGGAGCGCGAACAGGACGAGCCGCATTGTGAGCGCCTGGTCGGACCTCTGTTCGGCCAAATCAACCACTTGGCGCACGCCAAACAACGAGCCGATGATCTCATCCATCATCGAGTCCGGGCTCGCTTCGCAAGAGATCGGCAACCACAAGATCCACCATCGACGGTGTTGAGGATCTGCGGCGGCCATCTGCTTCAGCGCAGCTCTGGCGACATCCTCCGTCCATCTGCCGTACCCCATGGATCGCTGTTGTTCTGCTACTCCGCCACGATCCAGCGCCTCGCGCCATCCCTCGGAGTCGGCCCGGGCCTTTACCTCGACCACGTAGCCACGGCCGTCTCCATCGACGAGGAACTCTGGCGTCTTCCGCAGGCTTGTAGTCGGCACTCGATGCACGTGGAGGCCCATCCTCGATAGGATATGTTCGGCCTCTTCCTCTTCGGGAAGTAGTGTCACGACTGCTCGCACTGAAGCTCTGAGATGCTCTCTACGGATTGGCCTTCTTGAAAAACAACGCGAGCTCCAACTGCCGGGGATAGCTTCGATCGCCAACGTGTAGCGCCTTCTGAAGTTCAACATCAACGACGCTTACAAGCTCCCAGCCGCGCTCGCCGGCATCCTTCAGGGCCGCATCGGCTTTCTAGAGCATCAGATCTAGACTCTCGCCGTCGACTCGATGCGTGTAGTATTGCCACTTCATTTCGCGGGTTTCACCTTGCCCATGCCACCCTTCACTGGGGCTCGGGTCGCATCGCGCCGCGGTCGATCCCAGTACGGCGACTTACACTTCCGGTTCGGACACACCTTGGGCTGATCGCTGCCGAGTTCTCGCTGGATCCACTTGTGGCCACACCGCTCACACTCATACGCCCACACCGACACCTTCCGCTTGCCCATTGTGGCGGCCTATCACGGCGCGAGTAGTATGGGCAAGGGTATTGACAGGAGCTATACCCTGGGGTACATAGACGACCACTGAAGCGAAACGGGCCGACCCGGTGTGTCACCACCGAATCAGCCCTGACCACGGAACCTAAAGAGGAGGTCCCAATGGCTGATTGCTTTCCTACCACGATCGACGGCACGCCCCTAGAGGCGGCTGCCATCTGCTCGCCCTGCGAGCGCTTCTTCTCCCCCGTCAACTTGGTGCGCTGCACGATCTGCAGCCTCCCACTGTGCGCCGACTGCCTCGGCGAGGACGATCGGCGCGTTTGCCTGCGCTGCGTCGAGGTGGCCCAGCAGCCCACGGTTTGGCGCCGCATTCCCGCTGTCGTTTGCCAAGCGCGGCAGGTTCCCTTGAAGTGGCACCTGACGCACGGCTTCGTGCTCCGGGAGATCGGCGTAGCGCACGTCGAGTTCGTTGCGGACAACCTCCGCGATCGCGCAATCATGCCGCTCGATGTGCTCCACAATGCCGCCGAGCAACTGCGCATCCTGCGGGAGGTGCACTGATGCGCCGCCTCTACTTCACCCACGGCCAGAGCTGTCCATGCGACGATTGCTGGAACCGCGAACAGCGCCGCCGCAAGGCGGCCCAGCAATCGACCGAGGGCGACTTCGACGACAACTTGGGCGGGGAGCTCGAACGCGAGCGCGGCGTGATGGTGCGCCAGTACGGCTGGCGCCCGCGCGGAGGAAAGTGAGAGATGGCCAATCTACAGAAGATCGAGAAATCCAAGCGAGCCATCAAGCGGGCGCGGCTCGAGCGCGCTCGGCTGCTGTCCAATCTGGCTGCGGCTGAGATCTCACGAGAGGTCGTCCGGCTGCAAAGCCTCAACCGGGCAAGCCACCGCGCCGATCGCGGAGATCCGCTCGTCACCGACGTGAATCCCGCAGTCGCGCATTTCGACCTCGAGGTTGCCGAGCTGCTGCTCCGGGGCGTCCACGTGGACGACATGACCTTCGAATGTTCCGGCCGCGATG
>DASPMH010000755.1:0-2113 GCA_035627175.1 Terriglobales bacterium
TCCGCCGTCTTGACCTCTTCGAGCGTACTCTTGAAGGCGTCGACAAAGCCGTGCGGCAGTTTGTTGATGAAACCGACGGTATCGACCAGCAACACATCGCCGCAGTGCTTGAGCTTGAGCCGCCGCACCGTCGGATCGAGAGTCGCGAAGAGCTTGTCTTCGACGAAGGCACCGGCATCCGTCAGCCGGTTCATCAGCGTCGACTTGCCAGCGTTGGTGTAGCCGACCAACGCGACGATCGGATAGGGCACGCTGGCGCGGCGGCCGCGATGGAGATCGCGCATCTGCTCGACCTCTCGCAGCCGGCGTTTCAGAGCACTGATGCGCTCGCGCACGCGCCGGCGGTCGACCTCGAGCTGAGTCTCGCCGGGGCCGCGGGTGCCGACGCCGCCGCCGCCGAGTCGCGACAAGTGGGCCCACTGCTTGGTCAGACGCGGCAGGAGATACTCCAGCTGTGCCAGCTCGACCTGCAGCTTGCCGGCCTGGCTGTGGGCGCGGTGGGCGAAGATGTCGAGGATCAGCTGGCTGCGATCGATCACCTTGACCTTGAGCGCTTCGGTGAGATTGCGCTGCTGCGCCGGCGTCAGGTCATCGTCGAACAGAGCGACTTCGGCGCTGTTCAGCTGGATCAGGTCGGCCAATTCCTGCACTTTGCCCGAGCCGATGTATGTCGCCGGATTGATACGGCGAACACTCTGGATCGCCTTGCCGACGACGGTGACACCGGAAGTGTCGGCGAGCCGTTCGAGCTCGGCGAGCGATTCCTCCGCCGGCCAATCGACTTCGCCGGGCCGATCGGTGCCGATCAACACCGCGCGCTCCGCCCCCTTCTCGACGAGAATCGGGCTCTCGCGCCGCTGCCGCGCACTGCCCACCTTCGCTTCGAGCGACGGGAGACGCCGATCGTCGCGCCGCGTGCGGCGGCGCTCGATGGCCCGGGTCATTGGAAGGACGTCACACCGCTGCCGAACAAGCTCTCCACGTCCTTCACCATGCTGTCGGTCGCCGCCACTTTCAACTCACGCGGCAGCGCGATCACCGTCTCGCTCGCGTTCGGCAGAAGCAGGTGGAGGAAAGCCTCGCAAGCGCCGCGATGCTCGGCGAGCTTGGCACGCAGCTGGTGCAGCGCGTCCTGATCGACGGCATCAGCCTTCAGCCGGATGTGCACCTGGCGCACCGAGCGCTCGCGCGCATCGACGAGCGAAGCGATCTCATCGGCGATCACCTGATAGTGCTCGTCGCGGATGTCGACGGCGCCGGCGATGAATACCGGCTCGCTCGAGTGCACCACCGCCTCGTACTTGCGATAGGCCTCCGGCCAGGCGATCACCTCGACCACGCCGAGACGATCCTCGAGGGTGAAGGTCGCATAGCGGTCGCCCTTCTTGCTGTTCTTCAGCTTGAGACTGTGGATCACGCCCGCCAGCTTGATCTTGTCCTGATGGCTGCGGTTGCGGATGTCCGCGGTGCTGGTGTCGGCGAAGCGGCGCAGGTCGCGCTGGTATTTGTCGAGCGGGTGGCCGGTGATGAAGAAACCGATGGTGTCGCGCTCGTAATTGAGGCGCTCGGTCGCTTCCCATTCCGGGACGCTGGGCAGAGCCGGAGCGAGCGGTTTGGCGTTGGCACCACCGAACAAGCTGATCTGATTCGAATTGGCATCGCGGCTGAGCTGCTCCGACCAGGCGCAAATGCGCTCGACGCCTTCGAGCATCGCCCGTCGCGGCGCGCCGCTGAAGTCGAAAGCGCCGCAGCGGATCAAGCTCTCGAGCACGCGCTTGTTGACCTGCTGCCCCTGCACCCGTTCGCAGAAGTCGGCGAGCGACCGGAACGGTCCGCCTTCCTCGCGAGCCGCGATGATCGCTTCGATCGCCTTGGCGCCGACGCCCTTTACGGCACCGAGACCGAAGCGAATCGGCCGCACCTTGTTCTCGCCCGGCTGGCCGACGGTGAACGCCTGGCGGCTCTCGTTGACGTCGGGAGGAAGGATCGGAAAGCCGCGTTCGCGGCACTCGGCGATGTTCTTGTACGTCTTGTCGGTCTCGCTCATTTCGAGCGTCATCAGGCCGGCGAGGAACTCTTCGGGATAGTGCGCCTTGAGATACGCCGTCTGGAA
>DASPMH010000756.1:0-2730 GCA_035627175.1 Terriglobales bacterium
GC
This sequence comes from Terriglobales bacterium, assembly GCA_035627175.1. Taxonomy (GTDB): domain Bacteria; phylum Desulfobacterota; class Binatia; order HRBIN30; family HRBIN30; genus DASPMH01. Next base: position 3 of record DASPMH010000756.1, read on the forward strand.
TTCCTCGACCCGGCGCATCCCTACACCGCAGACATCGACATCTTCGGAGCGGCCTCGCTGTTTCAGTTTCTCTCGACGGCGCGGACCCGCGTCGGCGAAGAGACGCTCGCCTCCTGGTTGCTCGCGGCCGCACCGGCGCCGGTCATCCGCCAGCGACAGCAAGCGGTCGCCGAGCTCGCCGGCAAGCTCGACCTGCGCGAAGATCTCGCCGTCGTCTCTGCCGCCGTCGCACTGCACCCGGAGAAGCTGCGCGCCTGGTCGGCCGAGACCGGCCTCGGCTCGGCGCGGGCGCCGCGTGTCGCCGCGGCGACCCTGGTGCTCGTCAACTTAGGTGCGATGATCGCGGCAACGTCGGGCGGGCCCGTCGGCCTGCCCTTGCTGACGCTGCTGCTGCAGATCGGCTTCGCCTGGTACTGGCGCAGCCGCGTTCATCGCATCTGTGCCGATGCCGAGCGCGCCTTGCGCGATCTCGGCGTGCTCTCGCTCTTGCTCGGCAGGCTCGAGCGCGAGACCTTCACCGGCGACGCCTTGCGCAGCCTGCGTTTCAAGCTCGATAGCGAAGGACTGCCACCGTCGCGGCGAATCCACCAGTTGAGCCGGCGAGTCGAGCTGCTCGATGCCCGGCGCAACGAGCTGTTCGCTCCCTTTGGCGCGTTGTTGATGTGGACGACGCAAGCCGCGCTGGCGATCGAAGCCTGGCGGCGCCATCACGGGCCGGCGATTCGCGAATGGCTCGATGTCATCGGCGAGATCGAAGCGCTGACAGCGTTCGCCGCCTACTCGTTCGAGCACCCCGAGGACGCTTTTCCGGAAATCGTCGAGGGCGAAGGGCATTTGGCAGCGGTCGCGCTCGGCCATCCGCTGATCGCCGACGGGCGCAACGTCCGCAACGATCTCCGTCTCGATGCAGAGCAGCGGCTGTTGATCGTCAGTGGCTCGAACATGTCGGGCAAGAGCACCCTGTTGCGTGCCGTTGGCGTCAATGTCGTCCTCGCCCTCGCCGGTGCACCGGTGCGAGCCAAGCAATTGCGGCTGTCACCACTGGGGCTCGGAGCTTCGATCCGGGTGATGGATTCGCTCGAAACCGGCACCTCGCGCTTCTATGCCGAGATCAAGCGGCTGCGGCAGCTGGTCGAGCTCAGCGGCGGGGCGAGACCGCTGTTGTTTCTGCTCGACGAAGTACTGAGCGGCACCAACTCCCACGATCGCCGCGCGGGTGCCGAAGCGGTCGCTCGCTCGCTGATCGCCCGCGGCTCGCTGGGGCTGCTGACCACCCACGATCTCGCCTTGGCGAAATTGGCCGACAACCCCGAGCTGCACGCGATCAACGTCCACTTCGAGGATACTCTCGATCGCGGCGAGATGAGCTTCGACTACCACCTGCGCCCCGGCGTGGTGCAGAAGAGCAACGCGCTCGAGCTGATGCGTGCGGTCGGCCTGGAGGTTTGAGCCCGCTACTTCGGCTCGAACTTGAGCGCCGCAGAGTTCATGCAGTAGCGCAGCCCGGTCGGCCGAGGCCCGTCCGCAAAGACGTGGCCGAGGTGCGACTCGCAGGCAGCGCAGAGCACCTCGGTGCGGCGCATCGCCAGCGTCGCATCTTCTTCGGTGCGAACGCTGTCCGGCGAGATCGGCTCGGAGAAGCTCGGCCAGCCGGTGCCCGAGTCGAACTTGGCATCGGAGCGGAACAGCGCCTCACCGCAAGCCGCGCAGGCGTAGGTGCCGTCGGCGTGGTTGTCCCAGTAGGCGCCGGTGAAGGCTCGCTCGGTGCCCTTTTCGCGGCAGACGTAGAACTGCTCGGGGCTCAAGCTCTGGCGCCACTCTTCTTCGGACTTGTGGACCTTCTTCGACATACGACGAAGCTAGCCAAGAATTTTCGGGCATTCTAGAGAGATGGCCATGATCGGCTTGCGTTTCGACCTGCGCGTCGCCCCATTCAGCACCACCAATCATGCCGAGCTGTACCCGGCCTGCCTCGACATGGCGCAGTGGGCCGATGAGAAGGGGCTCGATTTCATCGCCTTGGCGGAGCACCACGGCGTCGAGGACGGCTTCACCCCGGCGCCGCTGGCACTGGCTGCCGCGATCGCAGCGCGGACCCGCCGGATCCGCATCACCATCGCCGCGTTGCTGGTGCCGCTGCACGATCCGGTGCGGCTGGCGGAGCAGATTGCGACCATCGACCTGATCAGCGGGGGCCGCCTCAGCATCGTTGCCGGCATGGGTTACCGGCCGGAGGAATTTACCATGGCGGGCGTCGACCGCAAGCAGCGAGGCAAGTTGCTCGAGGAGGCGGTGCAGGTGCTGCGGCAGGCCTGGACCGGCGAGCCGTTCGAGTGGCGCGGGCGGACGGTGCGGGTAACCCCGAAACCGACGGCGCCGCCGCTGATTCTGATCGGTGGCTCGACCGACAAGGCCGCCCGACGCGCCGCTCGCTTGCACGCCGGATTCTTCCCGGCGGTCGGCGATACCACGCTGGCGGCGGCGTATGAGCAGGAATGCCAGCGCCTCGGCTTCCAGGGAGGCTTCGTCATGCTCCCGGGGGGTCCCGGCTTCGTTCATGTCAGCGATGACCCGGAGCGCGATTGGCAACGGATCGGGCCGCATGCGCTCTGGGACGCGCAGACCTACGACTCGTGGCAGACGCCGGACCAAGGCTCTTCGCAAGTACATGTCCGCGCCCAAGACGTTGCCGGGGTGCGGGCGAGCGGGGTTTATCGCATCGTCACGG
>DASPMH010000757.1:0-5722 GCA_035627175.1 Terriglobales bacterium
CGACGATCGTTGCGATCGAGGGCGAGCGGCGCTGGCCGTATGTTCTGGTCGGCACCGGCGCGGCGATGGCGATGGCGACGAAAGAGCAAGGTATCGGCTTGCTGGCCGCCCTGGCGATCGTGATTCTGATCATGCGTTATCGCCAGCAGCCGGCGACGCTGTCTGCGCCTCAGCGATTGTGGGGAGCGCTGTGGAGCCGGGCGATCGCGGCGGGGTTGATAGCGACGGTGGTGGCGACGCTGATCGGCAACAATGCCCTGATCAACCCGATGGGAGTGGTCAATCGCATTCTCGATCTGACCGGACACCCGATCCCGGGGATGTCGTCGCGGCTGACCCCGTTGCACTTCGCCCTATTCAAAGGCGCCGCCAAAGAGAGTTGGTATCTGCGGCAACTGGTCGACGTCACCTCCAGCAGCTTCGGCATCCCGATTTTTCTCTGTGCCGTCGCCGGGCTCGCTTACATCGCCGCCGTGCACCGGCGTGCCTCCTGGTGCCTGCTGTTCCCGACGGCGGTGTACTACTTCATATCTCTGCGAACCCACGATTTGCTCACCTTGCGCTACACCTTGCCGCTGCTGCCGATTCTCGCGGTGACCGCGGGCGCGGTCTGCGCCGCCGCGATGCGCCGCCTGGGCAGGCCGGCACATGTCGTGGTGGCTCTGCTGGCGGTGTTCTCGCTCGCCCAAGGGCTCGACCTGCTGTGGTTGTTGCGCCACGACTCGCGCTATCAGGCGGAGGCGTGGCTGGCGGAGAACGCCCGGCGCGGTAGTCGGATCGAGTACTATCAGAAGCCGGTTTACGTGCCGCGGACGTTCGGCTTCGAGGGGCGGTCGGTGCCGATCGACGAGCGCAGCGTCGAAGGGGTAAGAGCCCGGCAGCCGGAGCTGATCATCCTCAGCTCGGCCGGGCGCAAGAGCATCACCCACTATTGGAATCCCAAGTGGGAGGAGGGCCAGCTGCTGCTCGAGCGGGCCGAAGCGCGGGCGATGTTGCAGGCGATCGAGAGTGGCGAGCTCGGCTACCGCAAGGTCGCCAGCTTCCGCCAGAGCCCGCTGCTATTGCGCAACCGCATCACCAGCCTCGCCCCGGAAATCACCATCTACCAACACCGACCCTGAACTCCGAGCTAGGCCTCGCTGTAGCGGGCGCTCTCCGAGCGCCCCAGCTGCGCGCCGCCCTGCTCCGCCCCGCCCGGCGCGCTCAGAGAGCGCGCGCTACAGCCTTGAAGGGCGGGCCGGAGAAATTCTCGCGGCCTCGGGTAAAGGATTTGGCAGTCTGCGTGAATCGATGTAGAAAATTCCGTTTGAAAATCCTGCCGGAGCGGGCACGATGCGGCGACTTCCAACGGCACGCCGCGATTGCAGTGCATCGCCGCCGGGCTGAGCCGACTAGATCCGAATGCTTTTCAACTCCCTGACCTTCTTGGTCTTTCTTCCGATCGTGTGGCTGACGATGCGGGCTCTGCCGGTGCGCTGGAAAAATCCCTTCCTGCTCGCCGCGAGCTACTTCTTCTATGGCTGCTGGGACTGGCGTTTTCTGGCGCTGCTCTTCGGCACCACCGTGATCGACTTCTGGGTCGGCAAAAAGCTGGGCGAGATCGACGATCCCAGCCGCCGTAAACGGATTCTCTGGCTCAGCCTCGGCGCCAATCTCGGCGTGCTTGGATTTTTCAAGTATTTCAACTTCTTCGTCGATTCAGCCGCAGGCGCCTTGGCGGCGTTGGGCTTCGTGCCCAACACCCCGTTGCTCGAGATCATCCTGCCGGTCGGCATCTCGTTCTACACCTTCCAGTCGATGTCCTACACCATCGACATCTACCGCCGTCGCACCGAGCCGGCGCGGCGGTTCGAAGACTTTGCTCTTTACGTTGCCTACTTCCCGCAACTGGTGGCGGGACCGATCTCGCGCGCCGACGATCTGATGCCGCAACTGGTGCGGCCCGCACCGATTACCTTCGCAAGCATCAACACCGGGCTGATGTTGATCTTCCTGGGGCTGTTCAAGAAGGTTCTGATCGCCGATATGCTTGCCCCCGAAGTCGACCGCATCTTCACCCATCCCGATGCGATGAGTGCCGGCGTACTGTTGCGCGGCGCCTACTTTTTCACCTTCCAGATCTATTGTGATTTTTCCGGATACAGCGACATGGCTCGCGGCGTCAGCCGGCTGTTCGGCGCCGAGCTGGTGATTAACTTCAATCAGCCCTATTTGTCACAATCGATCACCGAATTTTGGCGGCGATGGCATATTTCCTTGTCGCACTGGTTGCGCGACTATCTATACATCCCGCTCGGCGGCAACCGCTTTGGCCCATGGAAGACCTATCGCAACCTGATGCTGACGATGCTCATCGGCGGCCTGTGGCACGGCGCCAACTGGACGTATGTCGTCTGGGGCGGGCTGCACGGGCTCTACCTCGCCGCCGAGCGCATGCTCGGCATCGGTGCCGACGTCGGTGGTGGCTGGCTGCGACGCGCCGCCGGCGGGGTGGTGACGTTCCATCTGGTGGCGCTAGCCTGGATTTTTTTCCGTGCCCCCAACTTCTCGGTTGCGTTCGAATACATTCGCGGCATTCTCGCCTTCGACAATCTCGCTGCCGTCGGGCCGATCCCGTTTCTGGTCGCTGCGGTGGTGATGGCGCTCGATATCCCGCAGAACCTGAGCAACGACCATACTGTTTTTGTCCGCGCCCGCTGGTGGATGCAGGCGCCGGTGTACGCGGTGCTTTGTTTCGGAATTCTTTTGTACGGCGGGCGCGAAATCCCGTTCATCTACTTTCAGTTCTAGGTAAGGAGTGAGCCCGAAAATGGCGGATCAGAAAAAAATCTTCATCGTCATCCCGGCCTATCAGGCCGCCAAGACGATTCGCAGCGTATTCGAACGACTGCCGGCCCAGCTCAAGGAAAAGGACTATCGCATCGTCGTCGTCAACGATGGTAGCACCGACGGCACCGGCGACATCCTTCGCCAGATCGCCGCCGAGCGCACCGACACCGAGGTGATCGAGCACGAGCGCAACAAGGGCTACGCCCAGGCGCAGAAGACCGGCTTCACCCATGCGTTGCAGCACGGTGCCGATATCGCGGTGCTGCTCCACGCCGACGGCCAATACGCTCCCGAACTGTTGCTGCAGCTGCTCGAGCCGCTCGAGCGCGGCGAGGCCGATCTCGTGCAAGGCTCGCGCATGCTCAACGGCGGCGCGCTGCGCGGCGGCATGCCGATGTACAAGTACATCGCCAACAAGTCGCTGACCGCGCTCGAAAACTTCGCCTACGGCCTCAAGATGGGCGAGTACCACAGCGGCTACATGCTCTACTCGCGCAAGCTGCTCGAAAGCGTCCCCTTCACCCGTCTGAGCGATACCTTCCACTTCGACGGCGAGATGATCCTGATGGCTTCCAAGCGCAAGCTGAAGATCAAGGAGATCGCCATCCCGACCCGCTACGCCGAGGAAGAGTCGCACCTCAAGCCGATCCAGTACGGCATGGATGTTCTCAAGATCATTTGGAAGAACTTCCGCGGCGGCTACAATTTCTAAGACTTCCTCAAGGAGAATCGCTCGATGAAAGTTCTGGTCACCGGCGGCGCCGGTTTTGTCGGCTCGTTTCTGGTCGAGGCTCTGCACCAGCAGGGCCACGAGGTGCGGGTGTTCGACAACTTCGAACCCCAGGTCCATAGCGGCGAGCCGGTCAATCTGCGCAGCTTGATGACCCCGAGCGGCGGCTTCGTCAAAGGCATCGAGATCGTCTGGGGCGACGTTCGCAATGCCGCTCAGATCGAGGGCGCCTTGAAGGGCGTCGACGCGATCATCCACTTCGCCGCCCAGGTCGGCGTCGGCCAATCGATGTACGAGATCGTCAAGTACGTCGATCACAACACCATGGGCACCGCCGTCCTGCTCGAGCTGCTCGCGGCGCGCAAGTACCCGATCAAGAAGGTCGTCGTCGCCTCGTCGATGTCGATCTACGGCGAAGGCGCCTTCGACTGCGACCAGTGCGGTGAGGTCTACCCGATGCTGCGCGCCTTGCCGCAGATGCAGGCCAACGATTGGGAAGTCCGCTGCCCGCGCTGCAATGCCACCACCAAGCCGAAGCCGACTCCGGAGACCAAGCCGCTGCTGCCGACGTCGATCTACGCCGTCACCAAGCGCGACCAGGAAGAGATGTGTCTCTCGATCGGCCGCGCCTACGACATTCCGACCGTGGCGCTGCGCTTCTTCAACATCTATGGCCCACGCCAGGCTCTCAACAATCCCTACACCGGCGTCGCCGCGATCTTCTCGTCGCGCCTGCTCAACCGCAAGCCGCCGGTGGTTTTCGAAGACGGCGACCAGACCCGGGATTTCGTGCACGTCACCGACATCGTCCAGGCCAACCTGCTGGCGCTGACCAAGGACGAAGCGAATTTCGAGGTCTTCAATGTCGGCACCGGCCGGCCGACCTCGGTGGGGCAGATCGCGCGGCTGCTGGCGCAAAAGATGGGCGTCGACATCCAGCCGCAGTTCGAGAAAAAGTTCCGCGAGGGCGACATCCGCCACTGCTATGGCGACATCTCGAAGATTCGCACCAAGCTCGGCTACCAGCCCAAGGTGAAGCTCGAGGACGGCATCGAGGAGTTGATCTCCTGGGTGCGCGAGCAGAAGGCCGAAGACCGCTTCGAGCAGGCCAACGCCGAGCTCAAAGCGCGCGGCCTGACCCGCTGACACAATCGGATCCCCGTCGCTGCGCGGCGGGGATCCGAGCCCGCAGCCGAAATGCGAGAAGCGCTGCTGCTGGGCTTGGCGCCGCGACTGCTCAGCGCGGCGCTGCGCTTGCTGAGCTGGACCTTACGGCTCGAGTACCGCGGTACCGAAGAGCTGTTGCAACGCTGGCAGCGCGGCGAGCCGTCGCTGCTGTCGTGCTGGCATAACCGGGTGCTGATCATGCCGCTCGCTTGCCAACTCAAACCGCGCTCGGCGCAGCGCGGCGATCGCGGCATCGCTATTCTGGTCAGCGCTTCGCGCGACGGCGAGATCGCCAGCCGCGCCTTGAATGGCTGGGGCATCGCTGCCGTGCGCGGCTCGGCCGCACGCGGCGGCGCCGCCGGATTCTTGCAGCTGCTGCGCGCGCATCGTCGTGGCTATGATCTCGCACTGATTCCCGATGGATCGCGCGGCCCTCGCTATGTCGCCAAAGCCGGCGCCGTTCACCTCGCTCGCGCCACCGGCGCGCCGCTATGGCCGGTCAGCTACGCCGCCAGCCGCTTCCTGCAATTGCGTAGCTGGGACCGGCTGATCATTCCTCTGCCCTTCGCCCGAGTGGTGCTGGTCGCCGGCGACCCTATGCAGGTCACCCGCGACAGCGATGACGCCGCGCTCGAGCTGGCGCGCCTCGAGCTCGAGCGCCGGTTGAACCAAGTGACCGCCGCAGCGGAAGATGCGGTCGGGAGACACAGCCGATGACGGGCGGGTCCGGCTGGGCGCAGCGCTTGGGCGTGCTGCCGGCCGCGGTCCGCGCTCTGCGCCAGCCGATCTGGGTCCACGCCGCTTCCGTCGGTGAAGTGCTCAGCGCCGAGCCACTGGTGCACCGCCTCAAAGCGGACTACCCGAGCCAGTCTGTTCTGCTGACCACCACTTCCCTCACCGGCCGTCGCACCGCGCAGCAACGCGGCGGCGCAGATGGCGTGACGCTGCTGCCACTCGATCTGCCACCGATCGTCGGCGCGACCATGCGACAGCTGC
>DASPMH010000758.1:0-2348 GCA_035627175.1 Terriglobales bacterium
CGTCAGCTCGAGCGGCTGGTGCTACTCGAGACGCTCGACTCGCTGTGGAAGGACCACCTGCTGTCGATGGATCACCTCAAGCAGGGGATCAATCTGCGCGGCTACGGCCAGAAGAATCCGCTCAACGAGTACAAGAAAGAAGGCTTCGAGCTGTTCGAGACGATGATGAACCAGTTCGAAGAGGACGTGGTTCAGAAGATCTTCACGGTGCAGATCGCCCGCCAGGAAGACGTCCAGAAGATGGAAGAGCGCCGCCGCCCGCAACCGCAGATGGTGATGAGCGGCGGCGGCGTACCCGCGCCCGCGAGCGGCACCGGCAACCGTGCCGGCCAGCCGCCCCAGCAGACCGTCCGCAACGACGCCGACAAGGTCGGACGCAACGATCCCTGTCCCTGCGGCAGCGGCAAGAAATACAAGAAGTGCCACGGCTAACAGGCGCCCCCTTTCCCAAGGGGTGCAGTGCCCGAAGGGCACGGGGGATTTCCCAGGTGTGCGCCCCCTTTCCCAAAGGGGGCAGAATCTTCTTGGAAAGGGGACAGCCCTTTGAGAAAGGGGTTTCACGGTGAAGGTTGACGTCGAGTTGACCCCCGTCACCGTGCCGGGCTTTCGCTTCGCCGGGGTCAAGTGCGGGATCAAGGAGAGCGGCAAGCACGATGTGGCGCTGATCTACTCCGAAGTACCCGCCGCGGCTGCCGCGGAGTTCACCACCAACCGCGTCAAAGCCGCACCCGTACGCGTCGGCATCGAACGCATGCGCAGCGGGCGGTTGCAGGCGGTGGTGATCAATAGCGGCAACGCCAACGCCTACACCGGCGCCAACGGCCTGAAGATGGCACGCGAGATGTGCGCGATCGTGGCCAAGAGCTTGCGCCTCGACGAACGCCTGGTGATCCCGTCGTCGACCGGCCGCATCGGCGTGCAGCTGCCGGCAGCGAGCATCCGCCGCGGCGTCAAGCAGGCTTGCGCCGAGCTGTCCGCCGACGGCTTTCATCGCGCCCTCGAAGGCATCATGACCACCGACGCCTTCCCGAAGTTTGCGGTCGAGCAGCTCGAGCTCGAGGGGCGGCAAATCACCATCGCAGGAATGGCCAAGGGCGCCGGGATGATCGCTCCGAAAATGGCGCCGCCCCACGCGACCTTGTTGTCCTACATTTTGACCGACGCCGCGGTCGCACCGGCTGCGCTCGCCCGGGTGCTCTCCCAAGCGCAGCCGGAGTCGTTCAACGCGGTCGTCGTCGACGGCGACACCAGCACCAACGACACCGTCGTCGTCATGGCGAACGGCGTCGCCGGCAATACCCCGCTGGCAGTGCGCTCTCGCGCATTCGCAGGCTTCGCGCAGGCCGTCACAGGGGTGATGGCGAAGCTCGCGCGGATGGTCGTCAAGGACGGCGAGGGCGCAACCAAGATCGTCGACATTCGCGTCATCAACGCCCGCAATCCGCAGGACGCGGCGAAAGTCGCCGACACGATCGCGCGTTCGCCGCTGTGCAAGACCGCCTTCTTCGGCGGCGATCCGTACAGCGGCCGGATCGTCTGCGCTGCGGGCTACAGCGGCGCGGTGTTCGACCCTGAGCGACTCAACGTCTTTTTCGACGACGTCCCGGTGGTGCAGCGCGGCATCGAAGTGGTCGGCAAGCGCGAGAAGCGAGCTGCGGCGGCGGTCGCCAAGCCGGAGTTCGTGCTGACCATCGACCTGAGCGCCGGCAAAGCCAGCGCCCGCCGCCTCGCCTCGGATCTGACCGGCGACTACGTCAAGTTCAACTCCGACTACCGCACCTGAAAAATCCGGCTCCCGGGTTGGCAGCAGTGCGAACGGAGGGCGGAACACTGGGCGCGTGCCGAGGATCAGCCGGGCTGGGGGTATAGACTTACACCGGCGCCTTTTGCTAATGGAGCCCGCTTTAGAGAGTGCGATGAAGCGTCCGCGGGGTTCGCGGGCGGCCAACCACTCGAATTCCCGCGACAAGATCCAGACGGATGGCGTCGCGGTAGTTTGTTGGAGAGGTGCCCGTATGCGAATCCCACGCGTAGTGTCGATTCTTGCTCCGATTTTGTCCGTCGCCCTAGTGCCGGCGGCTGCCTTCGCCAGCGAGGCGGATCTGGTGATGCCCGATCTGTCTCAGGTCTCCTTCGTCGGTATCGACGGTTGGAGCCTGCTGTTCTGGATGGGACTGGTGGTCTGCAGTCTCGGCTTCGTCTTCGGCATCGTGCAGTTCGTTCAGCTGCGCAACCTGCCGGTGCATCGTTCGATGCGCGATATCTCCGAGCTGATCTACGAGACCTGCAAGACGTATCTGCTGACCCAGATGCGCTTCATCGGCGTGCTCTGGCTGTTCATCGGCACG
>DASPMH010000759.1:0-8765 GCA_035627175.1 Terriglobales bacterium
TGCCTCAGAGAGCGTACGCTACAACACATTGACGCCCGGCGCGCCAAGCGCTACTGCGCGGAACATTAGGGGGGGAATCATGGCAGATGAAAGGGACCGCAAGTCTTACGTCGTCACCGTCGAGAAGTGGCCGATCCGGCGCCACTGGCTGACCGAGTACCGCGACCACCAGCGCCGCGACGCGGCCGAGCAAGTGATCGCACAGATCCGCAAGCGCCGCGCGCAGCAGTCGATTTCGCCCAAGCGCTGAAGCCCAGCTCCAGTGCTCTAGCGTCGGCTGAGTCTGCGAAACATTCGCTACAGCGGATCAGCTCAGGCCGATCGCGAACAGCTTCTCGACCGCGACGCCGAACACCGGCACGCCGTGCTGCGAGAAGCCGAGGAAGAAGCCGACATCGGCCACGCCGGTACGCAGCAGATCGGGATAGAGATTGACCCGCACCAGCGAGTCGTCGGTACCGTTGAAGACGATCGAGGTCAGCAGGCGGTCCTGGTCGTCCCAGAAGATGCCGCCCGACGGTCGCACCATGGCGAACTCGTCCTCCTCGAACGGATCGGTCGTCGCCAGCCCCGCGCCGAGCGAGAGCCCGGTGTTGTCGGGCAGCGGCATGCTGAAGCCCACGAAGTAGTGCAGCCCGAAATAGAGAAAGGGCCGCACCCGCTCGCTCCACAGCCACGGCCGCAGCACGTAGTTGTTGCTGGCATTGAGGATCCTGCGCTGGCGCGCGTCGAACACCGGCTGGCCCGCCCAGTTGCGTAGCTGCCAGCGGTTGTGGACCAGGTCGGTGACGCTGTCGCTGATGAACAGCAGATTGCCGACCAGGTTGAAGAAGTAGAGGTCGGAGATGTGGTCGATCGCGTTGATCTCGGGATTGGAGACCTCGATCGCCTCGTTGCCGACATAGCCGGCATAAGAGGCGAGGAAGGCCCAGAAGAAGGGAAACGGCACGCGGTAGTGGTCGAACCACTCCGCCAGCACGCGGAAGTCGTAGCCGTTGCCGAGCAGGTGCAGCGTCAGGTTGGGCAACACCGCGCCGGAGAGCAGCTCCTGGCGAAAGAGCTCGTCCCAGCCGCCGGCGGCAGCGATGGCATCGAGGGGATTGACGATGCGCTCGAAGACCCGGCTGTGGTGGTGCCAGTAGCCATCCTGGCTGAAGGCATTGGATACCTGGGCAGTATCGATGGCGGTGTTGACGTAGTTGGTCAGCGGATAGAGCCGAAAGCGGCTCTCCCCCGGTCGCAGCACGATATGCCGGAAGGTGCCGCCCTCGCGGCCAGCGGGCGGCTCGACCGAGCCGCCGCCGTCCATAGAAGCGGCCCCGGAACACGGCAGCAGCAACAAGAAACCGAAAGCGACGGCGTAGACAGGGCTGAGGTGTTTCAAGGACCGACCCTCATGCCGAGGATCGCCGCGCGGCGCAAACGCCAGGGAGACGGTCCGTCACCGCGCCGGGCAGTGGAGCAGTGGAGCAGTGAAGCAATGGAGCAGCGGAGGCGGAGCTGCTCCACCGCCCCAAGCCGCAAGCCCGTAAGCCCCCAAGCCTACTCCCCGATCACATCCACCGCCTGCTCGAACGCAATGAACAACACACACGGCTCGCCGGCGCCGCAGCTCGCCTTGTGCGGCCGCTTCGCCGGCCCGTAAGCGTACATCCCCGGCTTGAGCACCACCGCCGGCTGTCCGTCGTAGGTGACCGTCATCGCGCCCGAGACCAGCACCATGCGCTCGGCCGAGGTGTGGTAGTGACGCGGCAGCGCGACGCCCGCAGGCACCTTGAGAAAGATGTCGGCGTTCTCCTTGGCCGGATCGCCATGCAGCACCGCGATCTGACAACCCTTGGGCATCAGCTCCGGGCAAGGCCCCCATTTGAGCTCGGCATCTTCGAAGGAAACAGCAAGCGCCCGCTCCTCAGCCGCCTCGAGTGGCGCGGCCAAAGCGAACGATACGGCCAAGGCAATAGCAACGGCTACGATCATCTTCGTCCTCCTAACGCGAACATACTCCGGCGCACGAGCACAGCCAGTGCACCCCTTCGCGTCCTCGCGTTTTCGCGATCGTTCGGTTCGATTTCCCCGGGCCCTATCGATGAGCTATGGCGGCCCGATGAAGGCTCGCCAAAGCTCGCACGTCGCCCGCTCGGGAAGCATCGCCATCTTGGCCGTCGCCGCGGCGCTATGTCCTGCCGCGCTGCCGGCGCAGCCGGTGTCGTTCGACAGCGGCAGCTTGATCATTCCGATGGATGTCGCTGCCGACGGCCAGGACACCGCCATGCTTCGAGCGTATGGCCTCGTCTATCGTTTGCTGGGAGCGGGTGTTCCGGTTCACTGGGCGATCGCGCCGAGCAAGATCGCCGGCGGCGCCGACTTCACCATCGACAGCAGTACGAGCGTGGTGGACCTCCGCACCGGCGCGCCGATCGCGCTGCCGCGCAGCTACCGCGGTGGTCCCTTCGTGATCGATGGGGCGTCCGCCGCTGGCGCGCTGCCGATCGTGGCGGCGTGGCAAGCGACGCTCAACGACTCGACCGCGGTGCATCAACTGACCAGCGGAGCCTTCTCGGCGGCGATCGCGCGCCGTCTGACGCGCGCCCCTTCGCTCGCGGTGTTCGGCGACGGCAACGAGGCGATCCACTTCAATAACCTCAACGCCGCTGGCATTCCCGATTCGCAGGGCAACTCCTGGACGGAAGCTTCGCCCGATCGCCTGACCGAAGCGGCGATTCTCGGAGCGACCGCCGCGCCCGGCGACGGCGCACTGTTCGAGGCCGGCCATGCCCGCTATTGCTTCGTTGCCGCGGCGCACTATGGCGCTACCGCCAACTCGGCAGCGGTGGTCGAGGAGGTGCGCGGCTGGCTCGATCGCGGGCGCACCCATCTGTTCGCCCAATGCGAGTCGATCGACACCTTCGAGAACACCACCGGCGGTTTTCTGCTGACCTCCGCCGGAGTCGACGATGACGGCAACCCGCCGGCGCCTATGGCACTGCAAGCTCCGGCACACCCGCTCGCACAGATGGACTCTGCCTTTCAGGGCGACGTCGGCACGATCGACTCCTTAGGGATTCTCGCCGGCAGCATCGCTCACACCGGCGTCGCTACTCTGATCAATCAGCAGGGTGCGACGCTGAGGTCACGGATCAGCTTGTTGCACGGGCGGCTCGATGGCGATGCGGCCAAGGGACAGGTGACCTACCTCGCCGGCCACGATTACAGCACCGCGCTACCGATCACCTCGAACCCGCAGACCAATGGCATCCGCATCTTCCTCAACGCGTTGCTCGCCTCCGACTGCTCTTCGCCGAGCGGCGCATGTCCGGCGACGCCGGACGCCTGCGCTGCGGCGGGCAAGAGCACGCTCGCGGTCAAGCGCGCCGCTGCCCCGGCCAAGAGCAAGCTCAGCTGGAAATGGAGCAAGGGCGAAGTTGCCGCCAGCCAGGCGAGCTTCGGCGATCCGGTCGCAGGCTCGTCGAACTACGTCCTGTGCGTCTACGATCAGGACGTCGATGTACCGAGCCTCAAGCTGCAGTTGGATCTGGCTGGCGGTGGAGCATGTGGCAGCAAGCCATGCTGGAAGGCGGTCCGCGAGCGCGGTTGGAGCTTCCGCGACAAGAGCGGCAGCCAGCAAGGGCTGATCAAGCTCAACTTCAAAGGCGGCATCGCCGGCAAGCCGTCGCTAACGGTAGCTGCCAAAGGCGCGAACCTGCCATTGCCGGAGCCGGCACTGCCAGGCCGATACTTCGACCAAGACGCAGCCGTGACCATTCAATTGCACGACACCACCCTCGACCGCTGCTGGTCGAGCAGCTTCGATACCACCGACACCAAGAAGAACGACGGCGTCCAGTTCAAGGCCGTAGCCCGGTAGAGCGCGCCGCCGCGGGCCATCGCTGTAGCGCGCGCTCTCCGAGCGCGCATGGCGCTTCGGGGAACACCGGCAACTCTCGGCGCCGCACGCTACAGCGCGGTCCCACGGCTCGGCAGTCACGCCGCGCCTCTTGCGCCCGCCCCCCGCGGCCCGTAGTCTCCCGCCCCACGCGCCCGTAGCTCAGATGGATAGAGCGGCTGGCTTCGAACCAGTAGGTCGGGAGTTCGAATCTCTCCGGGCGCACATAAAATCAACCACTTAGCGGGCCGCATCAGCGGCCCGCGCCATTTCGTGTGCCTCTTGTGTGCCGAAATCGTTTGGTGCTAGGGACGGCGGCATTCGGGGAGGACGGATGCCAGGCCAGATCATCGAACGGGGCAAGAACAACTACGTGCTGCGCGTCTACATGGGGCGCGACGCGAACGGGAAACGCTACTATCTCAACCGGCCGTTCCACGGCGCTAAGAAGCAAGCGGGTCAGCTCCTCACCAAGTTGCTCCGCGACCGCGACACCGGCGCCCTGGTCGAGCCGGTTCGCACCACCGTCAGCGAGTACCTCGACGACTGGCTCGAGAAGTCGGCGAAGAGCCGAGTTCGGACTCGCACCTACGACTTCTACAAGGAGGCGCTCAACCGCTACATCAAGCCGCACCTGCGTGACTGCGCCCTCAGCCGCCTGACCCCGCTCGACATCCAGGCGGTCTACACCAAGCTGCTCGAATCTGGCCTCTCGCCGAAGACAGTTCGTCACGCCCACGGCGCGCTCCGCCTCGCTCTGAATCAAGCCGTGAAGTGGCGCCTACTCGGCAACAACCCCGCGCTCTACGTCGATCTGCCGCGCAACCAGAAGAAAGAGATGAGCGCGCTCTCTCCGGATGAAGCCAGGGCCTTCCTCCAGCACGCCGCGGACAACCAATGGGGCGCCCTCTTCGCTCTCGCACTGACCACCGGCATGCGCCCGGGCGAGTACCTCGGCCTGCGCTGGAAGGACGTCGACCTCGACCACTGCGCGGTAATGATCCGCCAGACGGTCACCTTCAAGAGCGGCGGCACCTGGGAGTTCGGCGAGCCCAAGACCCCGAAGAGTGCGCGCTTGATCCCAATCCCTCCGACGGTGGCCAAGATGCTGGCGGCACACCGCGACAAGCAGGCGCAGGAGATTCGTGACCGCGAAGCGCGAGAGCGGAAAAAGCAGCAGGCGAATTCATTGCGTCCGCCGGGATCGCCGTACAAAGATCACGGTCTCGTCTTCGCCGGTGATCTCGGTCAACCGCTGGAATTGCGCAACTTGGTCCGCCGCCACTTCAAGGAAATCCTCAAAGCGGCGGAGCTACCGGCTTCGTTGCGGCTCTACGATCTGCGACACAGCTGTGCAACGCTTCTCCTTGCTGAAGGCGAGCATCCCAAGGTCGTGAGCGAGCGGTTAGGTCACGCCAGCGTGACGCTGACACTCGACACCTATTCGCATGTCTTACCCACAATGCAGCAGGAGGCCACGGATCGGCTGGAAGCTACCCTATTCGGGGCGACCTCGATCGTTTCAACGCTGGGCATCAGCCGCTCACCGCGAGCATCTCGGCATAGAGCGTCGCGCGCTGCTTCTGGTTCACGTCACTAGATTTGGGGACGCTGTATGGCCGCAGAATCTACTAAACGTCTTCAGATTGCCGCGAACCTGAAGAATGCCGTCAAGTTGCTCGATGGGAGCAGCGCCGGCGGACTCGATAGGAGCCCCAGGCATTCTGACTCCTCCCACGCCCAGTGGAAGACCGTCGTGACACCTTCCAATAACTCCGGCCTTCGCGACAACCACTCTCGGGGATCGGTTGCCGACTTTTTAAGAACGAAGATTCAGACTGGTTCGCGACTTTCCGTCGTTTCGGCTTATTTCACCATCTACGCCTACGACGCGCTTAAGGCGCACCTCGACGAGATCGAGCACCTCGACTTTCTGTTTGGTGAACCCTCGTCCGTGACGAACCTCGACCCAAGCAAGACCGAGAAGAAGTCCTTCCTGATCGACGCAGATGGCTTGAAGCTGGCCAACAAGCTTCAGCAAAAGCGCGTCGCGAAGGACTGCGCGCACTGGATTGAACAAAGGGTGGAGATCAAGAGCATCAAGCAGTCCGGATTCCTCCACGGAAAGATGTACCATGTCGCCACAGGTGGTGTGGAGGATGCGGTTCTCGGCAGCTCCAATTTCACAGTGCGAGGGCTCGGACTTGGAAATGGCACCAACAATATCGAGCTGAACCTAATTGTAGATAGCTCGCGAGACCGCCAGGAACTCAAGCAGTGGTTTACGGAAGTCTGGAATGACGCGCAGCTCGTCAAGGACGTGAAAGAAGAGGTCCTGCTGTACCTGCGCAAGCTGTATGCGAACCAGCCTCCGCAGTTCATCTACTACCTAACGCTCTTCCACCTGTTCCGCGATTATCTCGACGGCACCCGTGACGTCGACGAAAGCCTCCGTCGCATTGCGCTTCCCGACACCCGAATCTGGCAGACGCTTTTCTCTTTCCAGAAGGACGGCGCGAAGGCAGCGATCAACAAAATACTGGACTACAACGGCTGCATCCTCGCCGACAGTGTCGGGTTGGGAAAAACCTATACGGCACTCGCGGTCATCAAGTACTTCGAGCTGCGCAATGAGCGAGTTCTCGTTCTCTGCCCCAAGAAGCTCACTCGCAACTGGACCATCTATCGGAACCCCAGCTCACTGAACCCGTTTTCGGATGACAAGTTCCGTTACGACGTGCTTCATCACACAGATCTCTCTCGTGAATCCGGCACTGTGAATGGCCTCTTGCTGGACTCGCTCAATTGGGGCGCCTACGATCTCGTCGTCATCGACGAGTCCCACAACTTCCGCAACAACAAGCTCGCGACGCAGCGTCCCGGGGAACCCGAAAGGCGAAGCCGCTATCAGCGACTTATGGAGGACATCATCTCCGCGGGAGTGAAAACCAAAGTATTGCTACTCTCTGCGACGCCAGTGAACAATCAGTTAGCTGACCTCCGCAATCAGATCTCGTTCATCGCCGGCGGCGATGTGGCCCGCGATGGCATCGCGGACGCGACCTTCTCCGAAAAGCTATCCATAACGTCGATTAAGGAAACGACACGGGTCGCGCAGACCCATTTCACGAACTGGGCCAAGAACCCGCCTGGCCAGCGTAAGACGCGCGATCTCATCGCGGCCATCGGCGGGGATTTCTTCAAACTCCTCGATGGCCTCAGTATCGCTCGCTCACGCCGTCAAATTGCCAGTTATTACGCCGGCGAGATGGAGCAACTCGGCGGCTTCCCGCACCGTCCGGCGCCCAAAGCTATTCACCCGCTGATTGATTTGGAGCAACATTTCCTCTCGTTTGAACAGCTCGACGCCGAGATCAGCGCGCTGCGCTTGGCTCTCTATCATCCCACGAGCTTTCTACGTGATGATCTGCCGGCAACGGTGCGCGACGCCTATGAGAACAAGATCCTCGGCGGATTCACCCAGGAAGGTCGCGAGCGCATCCTGATCGCGATGATGAAGGTCAACTTTCTAAAGCGCCTGGAGAGCTCAGTGGACTCCTTCCGCCTCACGCTTAAGCGCACGATCTCCAAGATTGATCGGCTGGAAGAGCGAATCACTGCCTTTGAAACGCACCTAGATGAGAACCCAGAAATTGATTACGACTCGTTGACGCCTGATCAGTTCGAGGATCCCGATTTCGACGAGGAGGATTTCACCATAGGCGGCCGCCGGCGTATCCACTTGGCGCATCTCAAACTGCCTGAGTGGCTCAAGGCCGTGCGCAACGACCGCACGCAACTTCAGTTCCTCCTGGAGAAGACCCAGTCCATTACTGCTCGGCGCGACGGCAAACTCTGTGAGCTCAAAAAGCTCATCCAAGCCAAGATCCGCCGCCCCACTATCAACCGTGACGGGAAACCCAACCGCAAGGTGCTCGTCTTCACCGCCTTTGCTGACACTGCCCGCTATCTATACGACCACCTCGACAGTTGGGCACGCAACGAACTCGAGATTCACACGGGACTCGTTTGTGGCGACGGCGGCAACTTTGCCTCGCTCGGTCGTACCGACTATGACGATATCCTCACCAACTTTTCACCACTGGCCAGACGCCGCGCCGACCAAATCCCGCACTTCCAAAACCAGCGAGATGAAATCGATCTGCTCATTGCTACCGACTGCATCAGCGAGGGCCAGAACCTTCAGGACTGCGATTTGTTGATCAACTACGACATCCACTGGAACCCAGTTCGCATCATCCAGCGGTTTGGCCGTATTGACCGAATCGGCTCGCGCAACGAATCCGTTCACCTTGTCAACTTCTGGCCCGTGGCCGACCTCGACCATTATCTTGGCATCAAGCTCCGTGTCGAAGCGCGCATGGCGCTGGTAGATCTGGCCGCCACTCAAACCGACAACCTCCTCGATCCCGGTCAGCTCGAAGACCTGATCAAGGAAGATCTTCTCTTCCGTGATCGCCAATTGAGGCGATTCAAGAATGAGATTCTCGACCTCGAGGACCTCGATGACTCTGTCTCGCTCACCGACTTTTCACTCGACGAGTTCCGGCTTGATCTGTTGCGTTACCTAGAGGCCAATCGCGCCATGCTCGAAGAATCCGGTGAGGGTCTTTACGCCGTCGTCCCACCCAAAGAGGATCTCTTCGTCAAGACGCGACCCGGCGCAATCTTCTGTCTGCGTCATCGCGCGGCTGCGAAGAAGACATCTGAAGCGTCCGGCAAGCGCGACGCCTCCACGTTAAATCCCCTCGCGCCGTACTACCTCGTTTACGTCCATGACGATGGTACCGTCCGCTTCAGTTTCGCGCAGCCCAAGGAGACAATGCTCTTGCTGCGCGACCTTGCAGCCGGCGAACCAGCC
>DASPMH010000760.1:0-14584 GCA_035627175.1 Terriglobales bacterium
ACATCCGCTTCACCGCCCAGCAGATCGAGGTGGAGCCCGGCGCCGAGATCCTCGCCCATGCGGACGACGGCCACCGCTCCGGCAACGTCGACTTCATCGCCATCGATCTCGACGACCCGTTCGACCCGCTGCTCTTCGGCATTGTCAGCGGGCAATCAAGCTCGGAGCTGCGCTCGGCGGATGGGCTCAACAACGCATTGCTCGAGCAGCTCGGCGCGCAGGCGGAAGAGACGTTGATGAGCCTCGCCGGTGAGGCCGTTGGCGGCAACACCGCCTCGGTCGCGCGGGTTCGCCTCGACGGCGCCACCGTCACCGGCGGCGATGTCTCGGCGTCGGCCGTCGCCATCAACGCCGTCGGCTTCGAGAAGCACGCCACCGCCGAAGTGGAGATCACCGGCAATACGACGATCGACGCCGCCAATGTCGCTCTCTTCAGCGATGTCAGCACCAGCTTGCTGTCGCTGCTGCTCGAGCCGCTCTTGTTCGAGACGGTCCTCTACACCGAGATCGACGAAGCCATCCCGGAAGAAGAGATCGCCGAGCACTTGCGCCTCGACGAGCTGATCACGCTCGAGGAGGTGCTGCCGCTCGAACGAATTCAACAAGTCCTCGACGCCGCCAGTCCCGAAGACCTGCAGGCGCTCTACGACACCTTCGCCGGCGGCACGCGGCAGTGGTTCTACTCGTACTCGAACACCGACTCGCACGTCGCCATCGACGGCGCCTCGCAGATTTCTGCCAGTGGCGACGTCTCGCTGGCAGTTAACAATCGCGCCGTGTCGCGCACCCACTCGCCCGGCTACATGGTCAGTGCCGGTGTCGCCATCACCGACAGCAACACCAGCGCCTCGCTCGCCGAGGGTGCGCTCATCGATGCGGGCGGAGCGGTGGACATTCGCGCCACTTCGGTCGCCGACAATGCCGCCAGCGTCAACCCCGCCTTTGGAGCGATCAACAAGCCGTTTGCCGTCGCCTTCGCCTGGTCGGATCAGCAATCGGAGACCACGGTTACCCTCGACTCGACCAGTCGTGTCGAAGCGGCCAGCTTTCGCGCCGAGGCGGAGGCGATCGGCCGCACCAACACCGTCGCCGATGCCAAGCAGCTCGGCGGCAACAGCGTGGTGCTGGCGGCTGCGGTCAATTTCGCCGGCGTCGACGCCGATGCTCGCGTCGCCGGAACGGTAGTCGCGTCCGGAGACGTCGACATCCACGCTACCGCCGATCTTGCCGAGAATCTGACCAGCGCCGATGCGCGCTCGATTTCAAACGGGCTCGGCTTCGAGGCCGCGCGCCTGCTGGCGATGCGCAACATCGCCAGCCATTCGCCCGGCTTCGCGCAGGGGTTTGCCAACTTCTGGGGACCGGTGCCGAATCGCGGCCAGGCATTCAACGCCACCGGCGCGTCCGCTTATTCCGACTCCCGAGTCGAGGCCGCAGCAAGCCTCGAAAACGGCGCTAGTGTCGTCACCGGAGAAGATCTCCGGCTCTACGCTGACACCTTCAACCGCTCCGCGCTCAACGCCACCGCGCGTTCGAACAGCTCGGGCAGCGACGCCTTCGGCGGGGCACTCGCGCTCGGCCGGCTCGATAACGACGCCCGCGCGATCATCGGTGCGGCAACGGTCGACGCCGGCGGCGACATCATCGTCCATGCCGACGCCGAGATCCCCGCACCCTGGAACTTCGATTTCACCGACATCGGCATCGTGCGCGACTACCTCGCGGCCAACCCCTTCGGCTTCTTGCTCACCTCGCACACCGGCAACTCCTCGGACGGCGTCGCCGGCGGCCATGGCCAGGCGATCGGCCTCAGCTTGCTCGACGTGGGCAATCACGCCGAGGCGGGCATCGGTGACGAGGCCGCGATCAACCAGAGTCCGGATCCTAGCAGCAGCGATCAATCGGTCTCGGTTTCGGCCGATGCGCGGACCAATCTCGTCACCGGCGCGGGCGGCGGTCTGCTCAGCACCGTGCTCGCGTCGTCGCTTGGCAGCGCGGTCGGCGGT
Organism: Terriglobales bacterium; assembly: GCA_035627175.1. Classification (GTDB taxonomy): domain Bacteria; phylum Desulfobacterota; class Binatia; order HRBIN30; family HRBIN30; genus DASPMH01. The sequence goes on from DASPMH010000760.1 coordinate 2,007, forward strand.
GTCGTCAATGCAATCTTCGGCGACACCGGCGCGACCGCAGCCATCGGCGACAATGCCGAGGTACACGCCGACGAAGCGATCGAGGTGCTGGCGGATTCGAACAGCAATGTCATCGAAGTTGCTGTCGGCGGCGCGGCCTCGTCAAAGATGGCGATCGAGGGTGCCGGTGCCGGCTTGGAGATGAGCAACCGCGCCGATGCTTCGATCGGTGCGGGCGCGCGCTTGGACGGGGGCGACATCGCCGTGCGCGCCGACGCCGACGTCAAAGCGCTGCTCGCCTCCGGCGGCTTGGTTCGCCTCAGCGGCCTTCCCAACCAAGCCGGCAACGTCGGCGTCGGCGTCTCGGCGTCGCTGGCGATGATCGACAACGACGCTAGCGCCGAGCTGCGCGGCGAGGGTGACAATCGCGGCGACATCGAGGCGAGCTCGCTGACGGTCCTGGCGGATACCGATACCCAGATCGGTTCGTTCTCTCTCGCCGGGGTGGTGGCGACGCAGCCGGGCGCGAGCCTGCACCAAAGCGGCATCGGCATTTCCGGCGATGCCGCACTAAACCAACTGACCAGCTCGGCAAAGACGACGATCGACGACTGGCAGATCGCTACGGGCGGTGCGGTGCGCTTGCAGGCGAACGAGCGCTCGGCGGTCGAGTCGGGCGCCGGCGCGGTAGTGTTGTCGACCGGTACCTCCGACGGCATCGCCGGCTCGTTGGCGCAAAACGAAATTCAAGAGGAAGCGGCGCGCGTCGTCGTGCGCGACAGCGACATCGCCGCAGCCGAGGTCGAGCTCGCCGCCGATCTCGACAGCCAGCTGCTGGCGCGCGCCGCCAGCGGTCGCGCCACCGCGCGCGGTGCGGGTGTTGCCGGAGCGGTGGCGCGCAACGATGCGGAGCTGGTCGCCGAATCGTCCTTCGAAGATGGCTCAAACGCCGCCGCAACCGGCCGTTTCGCTGTAGAGGCGCAAACCCGCAAAGCCGCCGAGGCGATCGCCGGCGCGATCACCGCGGCGGCGCGGATCGGCAAGGTCGGCGCTGGCCTCGGGGCTTCGTTTGCCACCAACGAGATTGACGACGACACCGCGGCGCAGGTCGCCGATGCTACCGTAGTCGCCGACGGCGACGTTTTGGTGACGGCGCAGAGCGATCTGACCGCCGACGCCTATTCCGTCTCCGTCGGCGCGTCCCTCGACGAGATGGTGCCGGCGGCCTCGGTCACCTTGAATCGGATCGGCAGCGACACCAGCGCCACCGCATCCAGCGACTCGCTGCGCAGCGGCGGCAGCATGGAGATCGCCGCCGAAGAAAGCAGCGAGCTATTCACCGCCGCCGGTGGCCTCAGCCTCGCCGGCAACACGGCGACGTTCGGCGGCGCCAATGCCACGACCGATCACCGCAGTGACGTCACCGCCGCCATCGGCGACGACAGCATTGTCGCCGCAGCCGGTGCGGGAGCAGGGATCGACGGAAACAGAGGCTTGATCGTGCGTGCCTCGTCGCAGCAGGACACGCAGTCGTTCGCCGTCGGTGGCGGCGGCGCCGGCGGCTTCGCCGTCGCCGGTTCGGCGACCGTCGATCTGCTCAGCGCCAGCACGCGAGCCGGCATCGGTGCGGGTGCCAGCATCAACTCCGACAACGACAACGCCGCCGCCGACCAGTCCGTGCTAGTGCTCGCCGACAGCGACACCTCGCTCAGCTCCGTCGCGGGCGCGGTCGCATTGGGCAGCAAAGGCGGTGCGGGCGCGGGCGTTTCCGCGGCAGAGCTAGGGCTCGACACCCGCGCCCTCATCGGCGACGGAGCCGCCGTGCGCGCTCGCGGCGATGTCGTTGCCGAGGCGCTCTCGAGCGAAACGCTGGTCGCTTTGACCGGCGCGATCGCGGCCGGCGCCTCGCTGAGCATGGCCGGCGCCGGCAGCGGCTATCGGCTGAACAATCGCACCGAAGCCGCGATCGGCCGCGGAGCCGACGTTGCCGCCGGCGGCAACGTCGTCGTCAGCGCCGACGATGTCACCGAGATCGACCTGCTCACCGGCGCGGTGATGGGCGGCTCGGTCAACGTGGCGCTGATCGACAAGGAGATCGTCGCCGAGATCGGCGCCGGCGCTACCATCGAAGCCGCCGGTAGTAGCGCGGCGCGCACGGTGCGCGACGGCAGCTTCAGCGTCGATCCGTCCGACGGCAGCGGTGCGGGCGAAGTCGATGTGCCGCAGCTGGCGTTTTCGACCGGCAGCGGCGCGTATCACGTCGACCTTCCCGCCGGACACAGCGCCACCGCCAACCAGCGTGCGCTCCACGGCGTCGCCGTCAGCGCCACCAACCGCGACAACATCGAGACGCTTGCCGCCAGCGGTTCGGCGAATCTCTCCGGAGCGGTCGCCGTGGCCGCCAACGTGGTCATCGCCGATATCGATACCCGCGCAGGCATCGGCGACGGGGCGAGGGTCAACACCGATCGAGCCGCTGCGGATGAGCAGCAGTCGGTGCTGGTCGCGGCCGGCAATGACTTCTATCGCCTCGGTATGGCCGGCGTCGCCGCTGGTGGAGGTACCGCCGGCATCGCGCCGGGCGCCGACACGACGATTCTCACCGCTGAGACTACCGCCAGCGTCGGGGCTGCCGCCATCGTGCGGGCGTCGCAAGACGTCGGCATCCTCGCGCGTGCCGCCGAGTTGCTGAACACGCTGGTGGCGGGGCTCGGTATCGGCGGCACTGCCGGCGTCGCCGGTGCCGGCGCTTACGTGCAGATCGACAACCGCACCAGCGCCGACACCGGTGTCGGATCGGTCGTCTCTGCGGGTGGCAGCGTCGAGATCGCCGCCGAGGATGACACGGAGATGCAGAGCGTGAGCGGAGCGGCCGCCTTCAGCCTCGGTACAGGCGTCGGCGGCTCGCTGGCGATGCATGACATCCGCAAGCAGACGGAAGCCAGTATCGGGGATCATGCTGCCGTCACCGCTCTCGGCCATTCGGGCGGAGGCGGTGTGGAGCTGCGCGCCCGCTCGACCGAAGACATGCTCAGCGCCGTAGCCAGCGGCGCCGGTGGCTATTACGCCGGGCTTGCGGGAGCGGTTTCGATCAACCTGATCGACTCGGATACCACGGCCACCGCCGGCGAACAGGCGCGGATCAATGAAGCGAACGGCGACGCCGCCGCCGGCCAGTCGGTGCAGATCCTGGCGAGCAACGACGTCGGCGTGCATGCGCTCGCCGGTAGCGTCGGCGGCGCCGTCGTCGGCGGCATCGCCGGCTCCTTCGATCTCGGCGTCGTCCGCAATGACACCGTCGCATCGGTGCAGGACGGCGCCACCATCCGCGCTGCCGGCGACGTTCAGGTGTCGGCGGAGGCGCAACAAACGCTGGGCGCGCGCATCGCCAGCGCCAGCGGCGGCAGTGTCGCCGTCGCCGGTGCCGTCGGCGTGCATGTGCTCGGCGACCAGCTAGATTCGGCGGCGCAGGGCTGGCTCAGCTTCGATGGCAAGGACGCGACCGACTACAATGACGAGCAGGCGCGCGACGACACCGCCACCAGCTCGCTCGCCTCGTCGAGCGAGACCGCGGCGCTGGCCGGCGATGCCGCCGCGCGCAAAGCTCATGTGGGCGTTGGTGACAAGGTTGGAAACGTCGAGGGCCGCTCGCTGACGGCTGCATCGCTCGGATCCAACGCGCAGGTCGACGCCGGTGGCAACCTGGTGATCCAAGCGGACGACCGAACCAAACTCGACGTTCTCAGCGGGACCGCTGCCGTCGGCGCGATCGGCGTCGGTGCCGGCGTCGCGGTGGCGCGTACCAGCCGCGACGTCGCCGCATTCGCCGGCGCCGGCAGCCAGCTCGCGGCCGGTCAGCTCTTGCAACTGCACAGCTCGCGCGATGTCGATGCGGCGCTGCTCGGTTACGCCGGCACGATCTCGCTCAAGGGCGGCGACGCGGTGCTGGTTGCGCTGCACGACGATGCGGACAGCGAGGCGATTGTCGACGCCGGCGCGAGCATCGAATCTGCCGGCACGGTCGAGATCGTCGCGGACGACGTGCGCCGTCTCGATGTCGAAGCAGACGGCGTTTCGATCGCGGCCATCGCTGCCGTCGGCGCTTCTCTCGCCGAAGCCTCTGCCAGCGGTGCGAGCCGCGCCACCATCGGCGCGGGAGCCGAGATCGGCACTGTCGGCAAGCTCGAGCTCGCCGCCCGCTCCGACACCGATATCGAGGTGCACACCTTGGCGGCGAAAGGCGGTGTCCTCGGCGGCGGCAGCGGCAGCGTCGCTCTAGCCGGCGCCGACAATTCCACTCTCGCTCGCGTCGGTGAGGGCGCGCGCCTTGATGTCGGCGGCGGGCTGTCCTTCAGCGCAAGCGCGCTTTCCGACGTCGAGGCGACGGCTGCCGGTATCAACGGCGGGGCCGGATTGGCTGTCGGTGCATCGGTGGCAGAGGCCGAGGCCGATCACGACGTGTTGCTCGAGATCGGCGCGAGCGCTGCGCTCGACGCCACCGGCGACGTCATTCTGCAGGCTCTCTACAACACCAGCGAAGAGGGCGATCGCATCAGCGGCAAAGACACCCGTGCCGTGGCCACCGCTTCCGCCGGCGCGCTCGGCGGCAGCGGCGTCGGCGCGACGGCCAATGCCGACGAGCACGCCAACGTCGAAGTGACGCTCGGTGCCGGAGCGCGACTGAGCGGCGCGTCGACCGGGGTGTACTCCGGCGCGTCGCTGGCACCCTCCGCCGTTGCCAGCGGCGACCTGGGTGCGGCTCTAGCGGTGGGCGTGACCAGGTCCGACGCCGCGGCGACGTTGTCGAATCAGATCATATTGGCCGAAGGCGCTAGCCTTTCCGCCAGCGGCGACGCGGTGTTGAGCGCTCTTTCCGACACTCGGGCGGACGGGCACTCGCGCGGCGGCCAAGGCGGCGTGGCATCCGTCGCCAGCACCGAAGCGACCGCCGAGGCGCGGGACCGCACTCGCGTCGTGCTCACACCGGGAGCGGCTGTAACCGCTTCCGGCGATGTCGACATCGCTGCGCTGTCGCGGCTGGAAGCGCGCAGCGACGCGCGTATCACCACCGGCGGCGCTGTCACCTTCAACCGCACCGATGCCCGCGCCACAGGTGACGCTCAGCCGGTGATCGAGATCGGCAGCGGCGCAGCGCTGGCGGGCGAGAACGTTTCGCTGCAAGCCTGGGTAGATTCCCTGCGCGTCGCCGCCGACGCTTTCTCCAAAACGTTCGCCGTGGCCTCGACGACGCGGGCGGATGCCGACGTCGATGCCGCCGGCCGAGCGGCGGTCACCGTCGCCGGCGGAGCGGAGCTGACGGCCACCGGGCAACTCGGGATCGAAGCGGGTGTCAGCGGCGTCGATACCGACGCACACGGTAAGGCGACGATCGAGGCCGGCGTCACTGGCGTGGTAATCGCCAATGCCGCCAATGATCTCGATCTCGACGCCGACGTCGCCGTGCAGGCCGGCGCCGCGCTGTTCAGCAACGATCTCGTCATCCGCGCCGTAGTCCCGGAAGATCGCTCGGCCGTGTGGAAGCGAGATGCCGATGCCGACGCCCAGACGGTGGTCAGCTACATCACCGAGACGATCAAGATCATCGAGAAGAAAACTAAGAAAATCCCGGTGATCGGTTGGATCGTCAAGAAGATCACCCGCACCGTCACCCGCGTCGTCGAAGTGGTGCTCCAGAGCGACGAGCGCGCCAAGCTGTCCGGCCACTATGCCGCCAACAACACCATCCAGCTCGACGGCGAGATTTATCAGAGCGGCAGCCTCGCTCCGGAGCTGGTGGTTGCTGAGGACGGCAGCATCACCCGCCAGCGCAACGTCGACGCGACCGTCGCCGGCGACGAAGTGATCGTCGCCGGTCTCAACGATCTCTCTGGCGCCACCATCGTGCTCGAGGCTGCCGGCGGCACCGTCTCCGGCAGCGGCACGATCCACATCAACGATTCCGTCGGCGCCGTCAGCATCGTCAATCACTCGGATAAGACCTTGCGCATCGGCGATTTGGCCTTGCGCACTCTCGACCTCGATAGCGACGAGGCCGACATCACGGTCGTGGCCGAGCACGATCTCACCGAGTTCCAAGAAGTGACAGAGTCCGACGTCGCCAGCGTACTCGTTCACAACATGTCGGCGGCGGACATTGTCTTCGAGGGACTGCTCAGCAACCTCTTCGGCGGCGTCACTATCATCAATGACCGCGGCGACATCGCCGGATCAGCGGGGCACCGCATCGAGACGCAGGCGCTTGTGCTGCGTGCCGCCGAGGGCGATGTCGGCGCGCACGGCGCGCCGTTGCTGCTCGAGCTCGCCAAGATCGATTCGAATCCGAATTTGTCGGCGGTCGCCGGCGGTGACATCCACCTCGACACGACCCTGGTCGAATACGCCGAGGCCGAGCCCGTGCCGGGTCATACCATCGACCGGCTCGACCTCGGCGAGCTGCGCGCCGGCGGTGCACTGCATCTCGGCGCCGGCGGCGCGGTGGTATTCATCGGCGACGAGCTGGAACGCACTGCCGCCGGCGCGATCTATCGCTTCGGCGCGGACGTCACCGCCGGCGGCGACATCAAGCTGGCCGGCAGCGACGACACGATCTTCCGCGTCGATGGCTCGATGACCAGCGGCATCGCCGATCTCGCGGTGACTATCGACGCCAACGGTGCGGTCGACCCCGCTACGCTTGCGCATCTGGTCAGCGCGACAGAGACATCGCGTCGTCTCGAAGCGATCGGCAACCAGGGCGGCACCGTCAGTATTGCCGGCGGTTTGGAAGGTGCCGGCAGAATCACAGTGCTCGACGGCTACAGCCACGTCACCGTCGCCAACCATTCGAGCTTCGACTTGGTGCTGGGCGACATCGATCTGGCGCAGCGCACCGACGGCGGCGTCCTCCTCAACGGAACCGAACTGGGGCTCGGCGGCACGGTCGGCGGAGTGAGTCTCGAGCGCCACGGCTACGCCAGCGGCAGCGTCGACATCACCAACCACTCCGCAGCGACGCTCTTAACCAGCGGCGCGATCGCGAATCCGACAGGCACGACAAGGCTGGTCAATGAAGTCGGCAACATCGCCATGCTCGACAATAGCGCGGTCATCGGAGGCAACGAGGTCGTGCTCGCCGCTGCGCTTGGAACGATCGGACCGGACCGGCCTCTGCGGCTCGACGTGGGCGGCGGTGCGGTGACGGCCAGCGCGAGCGGAGACATCGACCTCGAAGAAGTCGACGGGGATCTCCGCCTGAATCAGGTGATCAGCGCCGCCGGCGACATACATCTGATTGCCGCCGGCTCTGTGCTCGCCGGCGACACGGCCGAGCACGCCTCTGCCCGGCAGGTGAGGTTGCACGCTCTGGGTGGCTCGATCGGTACGGCCGATCGTGCTGTCGCGATCGACTCCAACTCAGCCGACCTCAACGCCGCCGGCGATATTCACATGGTCGAGAATCGCGGTGACCTGAACGTCTCCGCCAACGCCGGCGGCGACGCTCATCTGACCGCCCGCGCGGGTAGCCTTCTCGTCGATCGCGTCGCTGCTGGAGGAACGGCGCGATTCAATGCATGGGCGGGGATCCTCGATGCCGAAGCGGATGCCGCGGCGGACATCGAGGCGACCTCGATCGAGCTGATCGCAGCGGGTGCGATCGGCACGGCGGCGGATGCCGTCGACATCGATTCGTCGCGCCTGGTCGCTGGGCGCGTCGATGCCAGCGCGGGCTTAGCAATACATCTCGCCGAAACTGAGGGCGATCTCGCTGTCGGCGCCGTCGTGTCGGCGAACGGCAATGTCGACCTCGAGGCTGCCAACGGCGACCTCCGAATGGGCCAGGTGCAGGCGACCACCGGCGAGGTGCGACTGACCGCAGCGAAGAACATCGTCGCCGAGGAGGCGGGCCTTCACGTCGCCGCCGCGAATGTCGCCTTGCAGGCGGGCGGCGGGATCGGCACGGCCGACCGCGCCGTCGAGGTCGATGCCGGCTATCGCCGCGCCGGTGAGGTTCGCGCCACAGCGGGCGAGGACCTTCACCTCTTCGAAGTCTCCGGCGATCTGCAGATCGCGAAGATCGAGGCCGGCGGCAACGTGACCTTGCAAGCGGCGCAATCGATCGTTGCCGGCGACTCAGCGATCTCCGGCGGCGACATCCGTCTGATCGCGATCGGCGGCTCGATCGGGAACCGCAACCGCTCCCTGCGTCTCGACTCGCGCGGGCAGACGACGCTCGAGGCGGCGGGCGACATCTACCTCATCGAGCAGGACGGCGACGCGCGCATCGCCAGCGCGCGGTCAGGGGAGATCGTCAGCCTGCAAGCGATTGGTGGCGGAGTGATTGCCGAGCACCTTGCCGCGGGTCGGTCGCTGTCGTTGTCGGCCGCAGGAGATATCGATGTCGCTCTGGCCCAGAGTGCCTCGCTCACCGTGACGGCGCTGGCTGAAGGCGGCGCGGCGCGTATCGGAATTCTACAGATGGACGGGCGGCGGCTCGAGCTGAACGTGCTCGCCGATCACATCGCGATCGGTTCGCTGGTCGCGAGCGGCAAGCGTCCGCTGTTGAATCTTGACTTGCGCGGCAACGACGGCGGACTGGCGGAGATGGTGACGCTGCAGGGTGAGCTGCCGCGCAGCCGTTTCCGGCATCTCTATTCCAACCGGGTCGAGCTCGAGCTCGGCGGGCTCTATCCGCACAGCTTCGACTTCAAAGACTTGGTGCTGCGCGATGGCGGTCGCATCGGCAGCGGCCTGGTCGAGGTCGAGATCGGCCCCGGCGAGGCGCCGCTGCGGCTGCTGATCCGCAAGGCGCGAGTGCGAACCCGGCCGCGTTCGGTGGACCGCGTCATCCTGATCACCCCGCGCGCCATCGAGGCTCGCGGATATGTGGGCGAAGAGCAGCTGGCGCAGAGCGCTGCGCAAGGAGCCGCGTCATGAGGATCTCGATGATCGACGCGAGTTGTACGCGGATCGCAGCGGCGCTGCTCTTTTGCGCAGCTCTCGCCTCGAGCGCCGCCGCCGCGATGTGCGGCAACGGCGTCGTCGAACCGGGGGAGCAATGCGACGTCGCTCTCACCGCCAGCGGGTGGGACGAATGCGATGGCTGCGCCGCCGACTGCACGATGACTGAGGAGTGTGGCGTCGCGGCTTGCGAAGACCATCTCGACAACGATGGCGACGGACTCTTCGATGCGGACGATAGCGAATGTGCGGCGCTCGCGGTGCTGCAGCCTTTCGCCGCGGTCGGCAGCAGTGCGCGGCGTTCGATCACTTTCGGTCGCGCCGCGACATTGGCGACCGCGGCGGGCTACGACTCGCAAGCGCCGCACCCGTTTCCGTACGGGGAGGCGAGCGGCGCACTGTGTGCTGGCGGTTCCGTCGCGTTACCGCCCGAGCTCGAAGTCGGGTTCGATCCGAGCGGGTGTGCGACGGCGCTGGACGCGTTGGCGCAGATCGAGGAGACGCTCTCCGAGCTGCCACGCCAGCACGGCGGGGCGATCCAGGTGAGCTCGCGCCAGCAGGCGGCCATCGAGCTGCCGTCCGGCGTCACCGTGCTCGCCTACGAGTCGTTGCATATCGGCAACGACGCAACCCTGACTTTGAAAGGCCCGTCGGATGCGGTGGTCGTGATCGAGATTTCCGGCAGCGTTCGGTTGCGTGCCCGAGCTCGTCTCGCGCTCGCCGGTGGAATCACGGCGAACCGTGTGCTGTGGCAGGTCACCGGCGAGCGACCGCGCTCGCTCAACATCGGCCGCGGCGCGGTGTTCGCGGGCACACTCTTCGCGCCGCACCGTCGAGTGCGCACGGCAACCGAGGCCGAGCTCCACGGTGCAATCGTCGCTGACGCGATCAAGGTCGGCATAAGATCGCAGCTCGAGCACGTACCGTTCACTGCCGCGCTGCCGGCCGACTTGACGCTGGCGAGCGAAGCACCGCCTGTCGTGGTTGCCGGCGTGGAGGCGCTCTATCGCTTCGAGGTGAGCAACCGCAGCCAGCTCGCGGCGACCGCGGCGACTCTGCGCATTTGGTGGGATGGCTCGATGAACGTCGTCGGCGCCTCGTCGAGTCAGGGCACGTGCGTGAGTCAGAGCGGCGGCACGACGACCTGCTATCTCGGCACGGTAGGTCCAGGCGAGGGCGCAGAGATCGCCATCACCGCCACGACCACCGCAGAGGCCGGCACGCCCCTGACCCTGCACGCCCAAGTCGACGCCGCCCCGAGCGACGCAGACGCGACCAACAACGCCACGATCAACGCAATCGAAAGCACAAGCGGGTCTTCTCCCCCGTGAGCAATTCTCCTCACGGAGGAGAGCTAGAGAGGGGCGGCACGGCGTTGGCATCGTCGGGTCCGCCAAGTTCGCGGGGTTTTCGCTGCTTTCGCCAAAAAGTGCTACGAGGGCGGCCGTCTATCGAACGAGGAAGCGATGCTGCAAACCTTTCACTCCCTGCGTCCGTCACTGCGGATCGGTCTGCTGCTCGCATTGCTGCTACCCGCTTGCGGCGACGGGGATTCGTCGCGGCGCGAGGTGCTTGCCGGCGACATTGCGATCGCCCATACGCCGCCCGGCGGTTACGGCGAGATGATGCCGGCGCCGATTCTGGCCGCCTGCACCGAGCCGCTGGTCGCGGGTGCCCCAGACCTGCGCGGCACCTGGACGGTCGTCGCCGCCGAGCGCGGCGGCCGGCCGGTCGAGCCGAACGATCCGATCTTCGAGCATGTGCAGCGCATCGAGCAGTGCGGCGATCGCCTGGTCGTCACCGGCGGCGGCGTCGTCCACGATATGCGCTGCGACGGCACCGTCGAGAACGGCGTCCACGACGTCGCTGCCGCGGACTTCACCACCCCGATCACGGTAGTCGCGACGTATGAGGACGGCGTCCACGTGTTGCGCCCGGTTGGCATCGGCGTCGAGATCACCCGCCGCCGCGAGGCGGACGAGATGATCTGGAACTACCTCAACATGGTGGTGCGCCTGCGCAGTGACGACTACGTCGATCACGACAACTCACGCGCACCTGAATCGCAGGGATCGCAATCGTCGTCGTGATCGAAGTTGGCCCGGCGCGGATCGCCTGACGCTTAGGCATCGAACAGCGCCGGCGCTCTCATCACCGTACCTTAATCAGACATGCCAACCACCGCTTCGGAGCTTGCCCGCGCCATCGCGGCTGGGGTAGCACCGTAAGCTATGGCCGCTGTCCCGATGGCGATCGACCGATTGGTCGAGCAGCTTGCCGGCAAGCCCCAGGTCGCCCGGGTGTGGTTGTTCGGCTCGCGCGCGCGCGGCGATGCGCGCGAGCGTTCCGATGTCGACTTGGCGGTGGAAGCGCCGGCGGCAGACATGCGCCAGTGGCTCGAGGTGTGCGATCTCGTCGACGACGCCGACACCCTGTTGCCGATCGATTTGATCCGAATGGAGGAGGCGCCCCAGGCGTTACAACAGCAGGTCCATGCGGAAGGGGTCATTCTCTATGAGCGCTGAGCTCAAACGGTCGCTCAGCCAGCTCGAGAAGGCGTTTGCACGGTTACGCGAGGCGCTGGATGAGCCGCCGAGCAATCCGCTGATGCTCGACGGATCGATCCAGCGGTTCGAATTTTCGATCGAGCTGTTCTGGAAGGTGATGAAGCGGCTGTTGGCCTTCGAAGGGATCGACGCGCGCACGCCGCGCGAAACGTTGCAGCAAGCTTTCCAGTCCGGATGGCTGGCAGACGAGGCGACGTGGCTCTCATTGCTACGTGACCGCAATCAAACTTCGCACGCCTACGACGAGGCTCTGGCGCAAGCGATCCTTGCCCGGGTTCGGCGGGCGCTGCCGGAGATGGCGAAGACGCTCGACGAGCTGAGACAGCGGATCGATCAGATATGAGTTGAGACCTCAACGGAACCGTGGCCAAGCCCTGCCTTGGTGGTGCATACTCCGCCGATGCACACGCCGAGCTTTTTCCGCCGCGCCGTCGAAGCGCACGACCTCGATCAGCTGATGGCAACCTTCGCCGACGATGCGGTGCTGCATAGCCCGATCACCTTTCAGCCGTTCGAGGGCAAGGCCGCGATCCGCAGGCTACTGAGCATCATCGTGACGGTGTTGCAGGACTTTCAGTACACCGATGAGTTGACCGGCGATGGCAGCGCTGCGTTGATCTTTCGTGCCCGGATCGGCAAGCGCGAGGTCGAAGGGCTCGACCTTCTCGGCTTCGACGCCGCCGGACAAGTGCGCGAGCTGACTGTGATGATCCGACCGCGCTCCGGCCTCGAAGCGCTACTGGCCGCGGTCGGACCGCGCTTGGCGGCGGCCCTCTCCGAAACCGCGTCATGAGCTCGGCGGCTCACCCCCTTACGATTGCATGCGCCTCGCAAGACTTGGCGCTGCTTCCCAAGATGGTCGTGCCGTCGAACGTGACTCCGCCTACGAACATTTCGCCCGCAGCGCGAGCGAGGGCTCAGGCGAGCCGCAAGCCAAGGCGGACGAAGAAGATCGCTGGAAGCAGGTCGGCGATGTCGCCGGAGCCTTGGTCAAAAGGGCTGCGCGTTCGATCGGTACTCAGATCGGACGCCAGATCGGGCGGCATCCTCGGCGGCTCGCGCCGCCGCCGCTGA
>DASPMH010000761.1:0-2244 GCA_035627175.1 Terriglobales bacterium
CTCCTTGACCCTCGAGTTGCGCCGCATGGGATACCAGGCCTTCACCGCGCAAACATCGCAGGGCGGCAGCGTGTCCTACCGAGTTCGCGTCGGTCGATTCGCCAGCCGCGAAGAAGCGGAGGCCGTCGAACGCCGCCTGAAACAGGATCCGAGGTTCTCCAGCGCCTACGTGACCGCGCAATGACGTCCGCCGGCGCCCGCACGCCGCTGCTCGTGCTCGACAATTACGATTCGTTCACCTTCAACTTGGTTCAATATCTGCGCGAGCTCACCACCGACGTGGTCGTCATTCGCAATGACGAGATCTCCGTCGACGAAATTCTGGCGCTGGCACCGCGCGCGATCGTCATCTCTCCCGGACCTGGCCGCCCCGAGCAGGCCGGGATCTGTATGGATCTCGTCGCTCGAGGGGCCGGTATCGTGCCGATGCTCGGTGTCTGTCTCGGACACCAGGCGATCGCTGCAGCCTTCGGTGCACAGGTCGGCCAGGCCCCGCAGTTGATGCACGGCAAGACGTCGCCGGTGCGCCACGATGGCCAGACTCTGTTTCGCGGGCTGCCCAATCCCTTCGAGGCGATGCGCTATCATTCGCTCATCGTGGAACGGGAGGGCCTTCCCGATTGCTTCGCGGTAAGCGCTTGGACAGAAGATCGGCAGATCATGGCGGTCCGCCATCGGGCTCATCCTCTCGAGGGAGTTCAATTCCATCCGGAATCGTTCCTGACGGCGGCAGGCATGGCGCTGCTGAGGAACTTCGTAGAATTGTATGGCCGTGGACATTCGCTCGTTGCTCAGCAAGCTGATCCGGCGTGAATCGCTGACCGCTGAAGAAGCGGAATCCGCCTTCGCGGCGATCATGGCAGGCGAAGTGGCGGCGAGCCAAATCGCCGGGCTGCTGGTCGGCCTGGCCTGCAAAGGCGAGACGATCGACGAGATCACCGGCGGCGCGCGGGCGATGCGCCGCCACGGCGTACCGCTCGCCATCGCCAGTACCGACGGCGTCGATACCTGCGGAACCGGCGGCGACGGCCAGAGCACCTTCAATGTCTCGACCGCGGCCGCTCTGATCGCCTCGGCCGCTGGAGCCACTGTGGTCAAGCACGGTAACCGCGCCATGTCCGGTGTCGTCGGTGCGGCGGACGTGCTCGAGGAGCTCGGGGTGCGCATCGATCTGACTCCCGATCAGGTGGCACGATGCATCGCTCAGGTCGGCCTCGGCTTCGCCTTCGCGCCAACGTTTCATCCCGCGATGCGTCACGCGGCCGGTGCGCGGCGGGAGCTCGGCGTCCGCACCATCTTCAATCTGCTCGGACCGCTGTCGAACCCAGCCGGTGTCCGCCGCCAAGTGATCGGCGTCTTTGCGCCGACCTGGGTCGAGCCGCTGGCGGAAGCTGCGCGCCGTCTCGGCAGTACCCACGTCCTGGTGGTGCACAGTGACGACGGCCTCGACGAGATTTCGATCGCGGCCGAGACCATGGTGGCCGAGCTGCGGGATGGTGCGATCGAGGTTTATCGAATCGTGCCGAAAGCGTTGGGCGTCGAGGCCGGTGCGATCACCGATCTGCAGGTCGACTCTCGGCCCGCGGCGGCGGCGACTCTGCGGGCAGTGCTCGAGGGGCAGCCCGGGCCGGCGTTGGAGATTGCCGTTGCCAATGCCGCTGCGGCCATTTACGTGGCCGGCGGCTGCGGCGATTTGCGAGAGGGCGTCGTTCGCGCTCGCGAAGTGATCGCCAGTGGCGCAGCCTTGCAGCAGTTGAGCCGGCTGGCAGAGGTATCGCGACAATGATTCTCGACGACATCGTAGCTAGAAAGCGCGCCGATCTGGCGCTGCGCCGGGAGCAGGTTTCGATTGCCGACTTGCGGGATCGGCCGGTTTATCGAGAGCCGAGACGCGGCTTTCGCTCGGCGCTGAGCCACCGCGCTCCGGCGGTGATTGCGGAGGTCAAGAAGGCATCGCCTTCCAAAGGCGTGATTCGCGCCGATTTCGATCCGCTAGCCATCGCCCGGACGTACGCCGCGAATGGAGCGGCCGCAATCTCGGTGTTGACCGAGGAGCATTTCTTCCAGGGGTCGTTGCGCTACCTCGAGGAGATTCGCGCCGCGGTAACGCTGCCGCTGCTGCGCAAAGACTTTCTCTTCGACACCTACCAGCTGTACGAGGCGCGCGCCTACGGTGCCGATGCGGCGCTGCTGATCGTTGCGATGTTATCCCAGGCTCAGCTGGAGGAGCTGTTGGCGACGAGT
>DASPMH010000762.1:0-3270 GCA_035627175.1 Terriglobales bacterium
CGCCTGATCGCGAGTCCAGGCGCGAAAGAAGACGCCTTGTACAAAGCCGCTGATGCGAATGTGGCGGGCAACGCGATCAGGACTTTCGCTGATATCGGCTTCGGCCGCATGGCCAGGGCTTACACCGTCGTGATATCCGGCGCGAACGACCGAGCCGCGTCGACATGGTGGAGTTCGCCGGTGACGCCGCTGGCGAGGTCGGAGAGCAGGTAGAGACCCGCGCCGCCGACGTCCTCGATGGTGACGTTGCGCCTGAGCATGCCCCAGCGGAAGCATCGCGTCGTCGCGGTTGAACGGTTGAACAGGATGGTGGTGCCGATACGGCTGCTCAGCGCGATATCGAGGGTGCCGTCGCCATCGATGTCGGCAATCTCCAGATGCTCGCGGAAGAAGCCGGTGAGCGGCTGCGACTTGTGAAAGCGAAGCTCCCCGTGGCCTTCGTTGAGAAACAGATGAATTCCCGCGTTGCCGACCTCGCCGAGCCTGAGTACGTCCTGATCGCCATCGCGATCGAGATCGACCAACGTCGCCAAGCCGATCGGACGATCGAACGGAGTCGCGACCGCCGCGAACGTGCCGTCGCCCCGGCTGCGCAAGACGGTGAGCGCGTACTGCTGGAACGGACCGCCGTAGGTGAGCAGATCCGTGCGGCCGTCGCGGTCGAAATCGGCGGCGGCGATCCAGCCGATGCCGCTCGTCTCGGGAATCCTGGCTGGACACCCACTTAGTCCGAGCGTATTCAGGCAACTATCCAGTTGCGCTCATGGGAGTTTGAGCCAGTTATTAGTACTTGTCGGTAAAGCCGCGCTCCATGGTGCGACGCGCCGGGGTATCGAAGCGCGATTCGAAGCACGCTTCGTGACCGTCACCTACCAACTGAACGATCACCTGTGGATCCTGTTCGAAGAACCGCTCGACACTGAACGGCTCCGGCAGATCCAGTCGGCTTCCTTTCACCTTGGCCTTGATCGTCCACAGCGAGCTGCGACGGGGACGCAGCTGCACTTCGAAAGAGCCAATGCCGCGGTCACGATGGCGATAGCTGGCGGCGCGAACACTCTGCTCCCAGCACGGCTCGGCCCCGCACAGCGCCGTTGCCGGAGCCTCCTCCGCGATCAGCCGAACCGGATCGCCCCCAGACGTATCATAGATGCACAGCGCGTAACCGATCGGAGCTGCGGTTGCCACACCGCTCCATTTCCAGGTGAGGCTAGAGCGCGCGGGTGTAGTGCCGCGCTTGATCGCGATCTGAGCCGTCAGCGCCTGGCGACAATCCGGCTGCGGTGCGGTCGGGCAGATCTCCTGCGGGGCGGGAGTGCTGGTGGCTACCTCGGTCGCCGTTGCCGTTTCCGTCTGAGTCGCCGTTGCGGTCGCCGTGGGCGGTGACGTCGATGAGGGGGAAGGACTCGGTGTGACCGATGCCGTCACCGTGGCCGAGACGGTCACGGTGTAAGTCGCACTTTCAGTGGCCGTCGGGGTGACGCTGGGTGCCTGCGTCGAGGTCTGCGTCGGCGTCGCGGTATCTGTCGGTAGGGCCGTCGGCGACCAGCTCGGGGTCGCCGTTGCGGTCTTGCTCGGCGTCGCGGTTGCGGTCT
The DNA here is from genome assembly GCA_035627175.1 of Terriglobales bacterium. Taxonomy (GTDB): domain Bacteria; phylum Desulfobacterota; class Binatia; order HRBIN30; family HRBIN30; genus DASPMH01. The sequence goes on from DASPMH010000762.1 coordinate 1,596, forward strand.
CTGTCGCCGTCTCGGTCGCCGTTGCCGTCGGCGTCGCGGAGGCCGTTGCTGTCGCGGTTGCGCTCGGGGTTGGCGAGGGCGTTGGGGTCTCGGTCGGTGTCGGCGACGGCGGTACCGTCGGTGTATTCGTCGGCGCCGGGGTATCGCTCGCCGTGGGGGTGCTCGTCGCTAGCGCCGTCGGCGTCTCGGTCGCGGTCGCAGTCAGCGTCGGCGTCGCAGTCAGCGTCGGCGTTGCTGTCGGTGTCGCGGTTGGGGTCGCAGTGTGGGTCGGCACGGTGCATTCGGCGGAACAACCGTCGTCTGCGATCAGATTGCCGTCATCGCATTGCTCGAGCGAATCGAGCATGCCGTTACCGCACGTGTGCCAGACCGCGATACGCGCCGACGGCAGGCCGCCGGCGCTGCCGAAGGAACCGCCGACCCAGAGATCGCGGCCCCTAACCATGAGCGCTTTGACGCTGCCGTTGACGCCGCTGCCGAGCGCCGTCCAACTGCTGCCGTCCCATTTCGCGATGTTGTTGATGTTGGAGCTGCCGATGAACGAGAAGCTGCCGCCGACGTAGAGGTCCGTGCCGATTACCGCCAAGGCATTGACGACACCGTTGGGAGAGATCGGCATCGGCGACCAGTTGCTGCCGTCCCAGCGCGCCAAAAACGCCGCCGGACTACCACCGGCACCGCTGATGTCGCCACCGGCGTAGAGCGTATCGCCGACCATCGCGAGAGCGTGAACGGCGCACGAAGGTCCGTCGCAGAAGCTGCTCAGGAAGGTCGGCACCTCGAGGCCAGCGCCGAGTGCCGCCCAAATGCTGCCGTTCCAGCGTGCGATGCGGCTGCCAGGGTGGGTAAACGCGCCGGCAGCGTAGAGGTCGTCACCGTCGGCCAAGAGAGCGTAGACACTGCGTTGCTCGTTGCCGCTCAGGCCGATGATGTAGTCGACCGAATTGGTGCCACCGCCGAGCGCGCTCCACAAACCCGCGCTCTGGCGGGCGATGTGATTGGCGTTGGTTCCGCCGAGGTGAACCATCTCGCCGCCGGCGAACAGATCGCCGCCGCTGTGCAGCGCGCGGATCTTGTCACTCGGCTCTCCCGCAGCGTGCCAGCCGCTGCCGTCCCAGCGCGCCAGGTAGTGGACGATGACGTCGCCGACCAGGTTGAAGTCACCGCCGGCGTAGAGGTCGCCGTCATGAACCGCGAGGCTGGTGACGTACGACGGTTGGGTACAATCGGCGAAGCAGACGCTGCTGGTGCGATCGATGCCGGTCCCGAGCGGGGACCACCCGGCGCCGTTCCAAGCGGCGACGCGTTCAGCCGCGATCCCGCCGGCCTGAGTGAAGGTGCCGCCGGCGTAGACCGTATCGCCGTCGCTCGCGAGCGCGGCAACGTTTCCCGCAGCCAATCCTTGGCCGGCGGGGTAAGGAGCGAACCGGTTGTCCCAGCCGTTCAAAGCCGGGGTCGCGGTGCTGGTCGGGGTCGAGGCGGGGGTCGGGACGAAGACGGTGGGCGTCGGCGTAGGGCCATCGACGATGCACGCATTCGAGCAACCATCGCCGTCCAGCAGATTGCCGTCGTCGCACGCCTCGCCACCGGTCCGATAGCCATCGCCGCAAATCGGCGAGCAGGGGCCGGAGAGGGTGACACAATGCCAACCGACCTCGAGCTGACACTCGGGGGA
>DASPMH010000763.1:0-7566 GCA_035627175.1 Terriglobales bacterium
ACCAGCCGCGAGCGCGAAATCATCCGCCACGTCGCCCTAGGGCTGCGCAATGCGGAGGTCGCCCGCAAGCTGTGCATCAGCGAGCCGACGGTGAAGACTCACCTCAACAACATCTTCGGCAAGCTCGGCATCCGCGACCGGGTCGAGCTGACCCTTTATGCAGCCCGCATGGGCATCATCGGTGTCCACGAGCGTCCCGACTCCTAGACCGGTGTCACGCGTCGTACATATCCGTTTCGACGAAGGGGCAATCGCGGCAGGCATCGGCTAGCGCGGCTTGCGGATCTTTCAGCCCGCGTCGGATCGCGGCCAACTCGTCCGAATTCCATCCTTCGCCATGGTGCGCACTGCCAAAGCGGGAATCGGCGTCGAGGATGCAACACGGCGCCAGCGCGCCCTCGCGGTCTACCAGGATCTGGGTGTCGGGCTGACGGCAAGCACGCCGCACTGGCGCAGCCTCGCGGGCGAACACCGGCCAGGCGATCGCCAGCTGCCGGCCGTAGCGCGCTTCCACCTGGCGCCGAATTTCCGCGTATTCGCGGTCGTCGCGGCGCACCGGCTGCAGCGCGGCGGCTCGGCTCGCTCGCGGCGAATCGCGATCGAGCAGCGGCGACGGCGCGAGATAGTTCTGCAGATAGAGCGCCTGAAAGCCGGCTTCGACGGCGAGCTGGGCGACCTCGCCGATGCGGCGATAGTGATGGAACGGCTCGCGCTCGTTGACGACGAAGCTCAGCCGCCGGTACATCCGCGAGCTCAGCTGCGCCGCATAGCGCCGCACCAAGTGCTGATTCGGCTGGTAAAGGCTGATGTTGATCATGTCGAGCTCCGAGGCGTTGAGCGCGTCGAGATGAAGCTTGATCAAAGAGAAGTTGGTATTGAGGGTGACGATCGGGATGCGCCGCTTGGCGGCACGCACGATGGCGAAGAAGTCGGGCGCCAGCAGCGGCTCGCCGCCGGTGAAGCCGAGGCGGGCGCAGCGCGACAGCAGCGGGCGCTGCAACAGCTGCTCGAACTCGGCCAGGCTGAGCGCCCCAGCGCCATCGCCGTCGCTGATCAGTCCGTTGACGGTGCAGAATTCGCAGCGGTAGTTGCAGTGCCGCGTCAGCTGCAGCCCGATGGAGATGGGCCGAAGCAAGCGATGGCGCAGGCGCGGCGCAATCAAGCGCGTCTCCTCGAGCCAGCGCACGCCCTGGTGCAGCATCAGATTGGGCACCACCCTCATCCAAGCGGGGCGGAACTGACGCGCCGTCTTGGCGAGGAAAAACCGCAAGGTCGACGCATAGACGCTGCCAGGCTGCCTTGCCCGAGCCCACCAGCCCCCGAGCTCCCAAGCCGCGCTCATCCGCTGCGCACCGTGCCGGCGGGAATCACCGTCGGATTGAGCCGCTTGTCGCGAATGCGCGGCAGCGGCAGATGCTCGGCGAGCTCGTCGTCCTCCGGATAGGTGATCAGCACCGTCCGCCGCGGCCCGAAGAACAAGAAGAACGCGCCCGCCGCGACCGCCGAGGCGTGTCCCTGCTCGGCTGCTTGCGCCAAGTGGGCGACGCTGCCGGCACCGCCGCAAGCGATCACCGGTATGTCGACAGCATCGGCGACGCGGCGAGTCAGCTCGAGATCGTAACCCGACATGGTGCCGTCACGGTCGATCGAGGTCAGCAGGATCTCGCCGGCACCGCAGGCTTGCATCGCCCGCGCATGCGCCAGCGGATCCAGCCCGGTCGGCATGCGGCCGCCGCGGGTGAACACCTCGTACGAGCCATCGTCACGGCGGCGGGCGTCGATCGACACGACCATGCATTGGCTACCGAAACGGTCGGCGGCGCTGCGGATCAGCTCCGGTCGTTCGACCGCCGCGGTGTTGATCACGACCCGATCGGCGCCGGCTTGCAACAGCGCCCGCACCGTCTCGACGTCGCGCACCCCGCCGCCGGCGGTGATCGGCATGAACGCCTCGGCAGCGATCTGGGAAAGGATCTCCAGCATCGGCCCGCGGCCCTGATGGGTGGCGACGATGTCGAGGAAGATCAGCTCGTCGACATTGCGGCCGTTGAACACCCGCGCCGCGTTTATCGGCGATCCGACGTAGACCGGATCACCGAACCGGATGCTCTTCTCCAGGCCCCATTGGCGCAACAGCAGCACCGGGATGACGCGCAGCTTGTGCATCAGCAACAATCGACGAAATTGCGCAGCACCTGCAGCCCGTGCGCCTGACTCTTCTCGGGGTGGAACTGCACGCCGAAGACGTTTCCCTGCTGCACCGCAGCGGCGAAGCGCATGCCGTACTCCGCCTCGGCGGCGATACTCGTCTCGTCGTCGCAACGCACGGCGTAGGAGTGCGCGAAATAGAAGCAGGCGCCGGCAGGCACCCCGGCGAACAAGGGCGCGCTGCGCCGAATGTTCACATCGCTCCAGCCGAGATGAGGCACCTTCTGAAGCGGGTCGGTCGGCCGCAGTCGCACCGTCGCCGCCGCGATCCACCCTAAGCCGGAGACCTCTCCTTCCTCGCTGGTACGCGTCAGCAATTGCAAGCCGAGACAGATGCCCAGAAAAGGCACGCAGTCGCCGCGGACGCGCTGCTCCAGAGGCTCGATCAGCTGGTGCTCCGCGAGGGTCGCCATCGCCGCGCGCGCCGAGCCCACCCCCGGGAGAACGATGCGCTCCGCTTTGGCGACCTGATGCGGCGAGACGGACACGATCGCTGCCGCGCCGATGCGCTCGAAGGCGCGCACCACCGAATGCAAGTTGCCGGTGCCGGAATCGATGACGACGATCATGCCTCGACTCCGGCGGCAGCGGAGGACTCCTGGCCCTGCCCCAGGTGGGCTGCCGAGACCAGATGCTCGCCGAGGACGAGATGATCGAGGCCGGCCTGGCGAAAAGCTCGAATCGCCTCGGCCGGGGTGCGCACGATCGGCTCTTCATGAATGTTGAAGCTGGTGTTGAGCAGCAGCGGATGACCGGTGCTGCGCTGATAGGCGAGCAGTAGACGGTGAAACGACGGATTGGTTTGACGCTGCACCAGCTGCGCCCGCGCCGAGCCGTCGACGTGCACCACCGCCGGATGCGTTTCGCGCATCCGCGGCGTGGCGTCGAAGCACAGCGTCATGAACTCCGCGGCGTGCCGCGCGCCGTCGAGGTCATCGAAGTAGAGATCGGCGTCCTCGGCGGTCACTGCCGGGGCGAACGGCATGAAGTCGCTACGCCGCAGCCGCTGGTTCAAGCGCTGGACGATGTTGCGATCGTCGGCGCGCGCCAGCACCGAGCGGTTGCCCAAGGCGCGCGGCCCCCACTCCATGCGCCCGGTAAAGCGCGCCACCAAGCGGCCGGCGGCGACCAGCTCAGCGGCACGCCGGTCGATATCGGCGCAGCGCTCGTTGGCGACACCTGCGGCTCCGAGTGCTGCCGAGATATCGCGCTCGTCGAAACCGTCACCGACAAACACGTCCGTTAGCGGCTCGATGGCGACGCCGCCGGCCGCAGCGATCGCACCGAGCGCCTGGCCGCCGTCGCCCATGTTGGGATGGATGAAAATCGCCTCGACCTGCGGCAACTGGTGCAGCCGCTGGTTCAGCCGGACATTGGCGAACACTCCGCCCGCCAGCGCCAAGCGGCTCGGCCCCGTCTGCGCCAACCAATAGCGTGCCACGGCGACGATATTCTCTTCCAAGATGTGCTGCGCCCAGCTGGCGATATCCTCACGGCGGAAGCGGCGACACAGCTGCTGGCGAAACCATTCGACTGCGGCTCGACCGCGAGGCCCTCGATAGCGGGGTTGACCGTCGGCGAAGGTGAACGGCGACGGAACATCGACCGCGCTCCAGTCGCCTTGTGCCGCCAGGCCGGTGACCTTGCCCTCGTGGCGATTGGGGATGAATCCCAACGCCTGGGTCAGATCTTCGTAGAAGATGCCGAGCGAATGATGCAGCGGAACGCTGGCGATGCGTTCGTTGGTCCGGCCCTGCCAACGGCTAACCGTCAGCGACACTCCGTCGCCAAACCCGTCCGCCGTAAGGCAGAGAGCGGGGTCGAACCCGGAAAGAGCCCGCGCCCCGGCGGCGTGCGCGGTGTGGTGATCGACGAACTCGAGCGGAAGGCGGCGCAGCCCGGCGGGCAGCGTGCGACGCAGCGCCGGCTCGCGCAGCCGATCGCCCAGACCCTGGAGCAGCGGGTTGCCGGCTGCGATCGAGGTGTGATGGCCCAGGTAGTCGACCAGCCACTCGCGCCAGGGGTGAGCTCCGGTGCGGTCGTCTGCGAAAAATACTCGGTGCAGCTCCGGCATCATGCGCAGAGGCAACGGGGGCGTGTTGTGTCCTGCTACCGCGATCCGGTCGATGTCCTGGTCGCGCAATCCGGTGCAAGCGAAGGCCGCGGCCAGGGCGCGATAGGGGAAGCCGCCCTGACACTTGCGCCGGGTGAAGCGCTCTTCGTTGGCGGCGTAGGCGATGCGGCCGTCACAAACGACGGCGACGCCGGAGTCGTACCGGTCTTGGCTGATGCCGAGATAGATCACGGGAAACAGCATTGTGCCCTGTCCGGCGCAATTGCTCCAGGCCTTTGTATCGCGCGAGGGTGGTGATCATAGCGCCTGGCGCCACTGCTTCGTCCACTCTGCGCTGCGCTGCCAGAGCTGCTCTGCCAGCGCCGGGTCGCGGGCTATGCTGGCGGGTTGGCGCTCGGCGGTTTGGTCGTAGTACCGGCCGCTGTGGCTGGCGAGAGCCGGATCGGCAGCGCACATCAGCGAAGCGGCGGCACCTTCTTGGTTGGATTTCATGAAGCGCTTGATCAAACGGTCGACCGGCCAAGGAATGCGCCGCCAGATATCCGAGGCGATTACACCGGGATGCAAGCCGTAGGTGGTGACCGCGCTGCCTTCCGACTGCCGCGCCAGCTCGCGCGCATGGAGCACGTTGCACAGCTTTGAGACGCTGTATTCCGACATGCCGGTGAGCGAAGTGGTCGGACGACGCAAGGCGTCGAAGTCGATTCCCGGCGCATCTTTGTGGGCACGGCTGGCGACGATGACGATGCGCGCCGGGGCGGACTGCAGCAGGCGCGGGCGGAGGAGCTCGGTCAAGAGGAAGTGCCCGAGGTGGTTGGTACCGAAGGTCAGCTCGAACCCCTGGCGAGTAACGCCGCGATGACCGGCAACGCCGGCATTGTTGATCAAAACGTGCAGGGGTTGGCTCTGAGCCAAGAATTGTGCGGCGCCGGTGCGGACCGAATCGAGATCATCCAGCTCCAGGGGAAGGAAATGAATCGCTCGGTTGCCGCTTCGCGCCCGCAGCTCGGCGATCACCGCTTCGGTCTTGTCGCGCGAACGACAGGCGAGCCAGAGCTGTGCCCCGCGCTCGGCGAGAGCGGCTGCGGTTGCTTTGCCGATGCCGGAGTTGGCGCCGGTGATCAGGATGTTGCGGCCCGCTAGATCTGCTGCCATCGCACCTCCCTACGGCCGCAGGGCTACAGGATCACCGCCGCAAAATCGAACGACCTCAATCGATCGGCGCGGAGTTTGGCGCGGCAACCGGGGCGGCAGCTCGCTTGCGCGCGCTGCGCTCGGCGATGTGGGCGAGCGCTACGCCCCAGACAGCGTGGGCCGCGACGATCAGGGCCTGGCGCCCGGGTGGCTGCTGGCGGGGGCTCGGCATGATCCCGACGGCTGCCGTCCAACCACCGTAGCTCACGGCCCATAAAGCTAGCCCGTACAGTGCACCCATGGTGGTGGTCGACAGGCCGACGCGCGACGACACCGCCGGGTACAAGCTGCCGGCGGCGGCACCGTAGCCGAAATGGGCGGCGGTGGTCGCCAGCTGTTGTTGGGCCGGCGTCAGGTGCTGGGCGATGCCGGCTTTGCGCAGCACGCCTTCGGTGACCAGATGAGGATGAAGCGGGTAGCGTTCGGTCCAGGGAAGAAGTTTTTTCAGCCCGGCCATCGCTGCGGTCATCGGCAAGGTGGCCAAAAAGCCGGAGATCATTCCATTCGATAACGAAGTCATCCCCGCCGTCGGAGCGACATTCATGCCGCGGCGGCTCCTGCCACAGCGACGCACCTCGCTACTGTCGCGCCCATGCCGGACGCAATTTTCACCGTCTCAGAGGATGTTTCGTTCCCAGTGAGCTGGCCCGCGGGCGGTTGACTGCGGAGCCCAACATGGCGGGCCGCCGGCAGCCTTGCTGGCGGTTGATCGATCGCGGCTGAAACCGCGTAGGCTCACAATCCCCCGCGCCCAGCAGCGCTGTTGGCGGCGTCGTATTCCCGTACGGCGCGCTGAACTTGCTGGCGGTGGGTCAGGTAGAGCGAGAAGCCGAAGGCCGCCACGCTGGCAGCGACGATCCGCGACGCCATCACGGTCAAGAGAGCTTGACCGGGGGGCACGCGGCCGGCGGTCACCAGCGGGTAGAGCATGCTGATGGCGAGATCGAGCACACCCAGGGCGCTCGCCGGAAGCGGAACGATGCTGCTGAAGATAGCCAGCGGCACGATCACCGCTTGCTCGACGAGGCGTGGCGCCGGTCCGGGCAAGGCGGTGCCGATCAGATAGATGCCGCCGATCTGGAGCGCGACCACGCCAAAGCCGGTGGCCACGGTCGCCGCCACCAGACGCGCGCGGCTGCGGTAGCGCAGCACCACGCCCGCGATCGCAGGCAGGCGGGTGCGGACGAACTTCGGCAGCGGCAGCCGCGCGAGCACCTCTCGGGCGGGCTCGGTCAGCAGCAAGGGCGCGCTGGCGGTCGCGACGAGCGTCGTCGCGATCGTCGCCCACAACAGCGGCTGCAAGCGGCGATCGAAGCTGTCGACACCGGCGAGCGCAAGCGCGGCAGAGACGGTGATGGCGAGACAAAGCATGCCCCCGATGCGGTCGATCAGCACCGTGGCAATGGTAAGCCAGCGCTCGCTGCGCCGCTGGCGTGAGATCAGTAATGCCTTGGCAGTATCGCCGCCGACGACACCGAGCGCGGCGAAGTTGAGCGCATGCGCCAGCAAGCTGGTGCGCAGCGTTCGGCCGAAGGGCTGGTCGAGCCCGGCCGCCTTCATGCCGAGCCACCACCGCAACGCGCCCGCGAAAATCTCTCCTACGAGCAGCAGTCCGCCGGCAACCATGCGCCGCCAGTCGATCGGCTCGCTATCCAGTCGTCGGAAGGTCTCCGGGTCACTGCGACTGAGGTGATGCGCCAGCAAGGCGAGCAGCGCGGCCGAGATCGACAGCCGCAAGCCATTGATCAGCCAGCGCCGCAATTGCCTTTCCTTGGCCGGTGCCGGCGAATGAAGTCGGTCTCAAACATCGGTCAGCCCGAGCCGGCGACGATAGGCGGCGATCGCTGCCAGATCGTCCTCCGCCGGGCTCCACGGCGCCCAGCGGTTGGCGACATCGCGTTCGAACGGTCCGGCCTTGACCTCGAAGAACACGACCTCCGAGGTGGTGCAGACCGGCATGTACCAGGTGCGCGCTTGAAGATGGGCGGCCACCGCTTTGCCACCGCCCGCGGCGCCGAGCTCAATCGAGTCGGTCACCCTGCCTTGGTCGTCGAACAGCAGGATCCGCAACTCGCCTTCGAGGACCAGCA
>DASPMH010000764.1:0-6110 GCA_035627175.1 Terriglobales bacterium
GCGCCGCTGGCGGTGTCGGACTCCGCCGTGCGAGTGGCGGTGATCGGCAAGCTCGGCTGGATCCGAAGGCAACGGGCCACGTTTGCGCAGCAGCCCCGCGAGTCACGCCGGGAGATGGTGAGCGGCGAGAGCCATTGGTACCGCGGCCGCCGCTATCGGCTGCGGGTGGTCGAGGGTGAGGGCACGCCTCGAGTCGAGCTCCGCGGCCACCAATCGCTGATCCTGCACGTTCGCCCCGGATCGACAACGGACCAGCGCGAGCAACTACTACAACGCTGGTACCGCGACCGCCTGAGAGAAGTGTTACCCGAGCTGATCGAAAACTGGCAGGCCACCCTCGGCGTCAACCTCCAGACCTGGGGAATCAAGCGGATGAAAACTAAGTGGGGCTCGTGCAACGACAAGGCGCGGCGCATCTGGCTCAACCTGGAGCTGATCAAGAAGCCACCCTCCTGCCTCGAGTACGTGGTGGTGCACGAGCTGATTCACCTGCGTCTCCGCAAGCACGACCGCAGCTTTCTCGAAATGATGGTCGCTACCTGCCCACGTGGCGCCGCCGCCGTGCCGAACTCAATGCCACGGCACTAGCGCTGGAATCATGGGACTGCTGAGTTTCGGCAATCTTCGGCACGAGACGCTGTTCGAGGCTCTGCCTCTAGCCAGAACACTCCGTTTGCTGAGCCAGATCTCAGAGACAACGCATGACAGTCGATAAGCCGATACAACTCGACGCCGAGGCGACCGGAGATTGGTGTGGCTTCAAGGGAGCATCGTATCACCTGACGTTCGCCGTTTGGATGCTCCTCACACAACGCGCTTCCGAGATCAGTTTCTATGCAGGCAACGATCTCCAAGCGCAGCCCGTAGTCCCGAGCGGTGTACTGGGTTCCGATGGATGGGGAATGTATTCGCAGCAGGATCTTACTGACGAATGGATCCAGGTGAAGGCACACGCTGGCACTTGGACACGTGGAAGCTTGATCGAGGACAATCTCCTCGGCACGTTCCTGCTCAACGCCTTGCTCTCAATTCATCGTGGGCGCAGCTGGAATGTCAGCCTGGCCACAACATCGCCTATAAACGTGTCCGATGTGCTCGCATTCATTGCTGCACCAAGTGATTTTCCCCATCTGAAGGAAAAGTTTGACTCGGTCATCGCAGCCGTCCAGCGCGACTGGCGAGAGTACCTCGAACGCGTCGGGCCGGAGACCGATGTGCCGTCACTCTCCGAATTATCCCAATCGGCAAGCGCCATCTTGAATCAATTGACGAAATCCGAGCCCCGCAGCCATGAACTCTTGACTATCGAAATTGAACTCGAACTCACGAGACTGTTTCATGATCAAACCACGGCGCGCGAGAAAGCGGCGGCACTCTCAGGTAGCGTACTTCAAGCCATCGCTAAAGCTGATGAGCCATTCCCGATTTCGCTCACATGGCTTGAACGTCAGATCGGGACGTCTCTTCGTGCGAATGACCTTTTCAGTCTCAATCCCGTCGCGGCTTGCAATGCCCAGATTCAACGAACCCAACCAGCGAGTTGGTCGCAGACCGCATCGATCCCACGGCCTCACGTGCAAGAGGTATTTGGCGAATTTCTTGAAGACGACAGATCACTCTTTGTTCTTGTCGGTGAGAGTGGCGCCGGAAAATCTTGGTCCTGCGCTCACTTCGCCGTGAATACTCTCCGCGACAGAATGCGGATCTGGCTCTCCGCTGACCATCTCTTCAAGAAGCAGTCACTCGTGACCGCCGTCGCGGATGCCTGCAGGCCCCTTGCGCGGCCGAACATATCGGATCAGGAACTCTGGCGACTGTTGATAGGCGCGTCTGAGGCAGCTGGCAGGGGACCTTTGATTATCTTCGCCGACGATCTCTACCCATCTCCTAATCCCGTTGAACGCTCCGCTGCTTTGTCAAATTACTGCCGTGAAGCCACCGCTTCGGGAGCAAAGCTAGTCTTGGCGACCCGTCCCCACATCTGGCGACGGATATGGGAGGCCCAACTCGAGACCGCGCTTTTTCGTCGATTTGCTAGCCGTCTTGATGATTCTGACACCAGAGTTCCGGCTAGCTACCACCTTGGCGCTTTGAGCTATGATGAGATCGCGGAGATCATTTCGCGACGGGTTCCTGAGAAGCTCGTCAGCAAACACATGCGCACCACATTCCGCGATCCTCGCAACGCTGCGCTGAGGAATCCGTATATTATGTCGGTATTCCTTAATCGATGGGATCCAGCCGCAGCAGATCACCGCTACCTGATCGACATCGACACGCTCCTCGACGCCGAGATGTCGAGACGCTGGATCAATGTGGGTCGCTCTGCGAATTGTGAACCGGCGGAGCTAGCTGCCGTCAAGAAGTCGCTTGTTCCCGCTCTTTGGGTTGGAAGAAAGACAGGCGTGTCAACGGCAGAGCTGGTTAGAACTCTTGACGCTACAGCCCCGCAATTGGGGCGGGTGTTGCTCGACGCATTGCAGAATGAGGATGTCTTGACACGAGGCGACGATCCTAGGTCACAGGGCGTATCACTCACCTTTGCTAACCCGCAGCAGGGCGACCGCTTGTATGCGATATGGCTCGCTGAAAGGCTCACACGTGGCGATGATGTTCTCGCAGAGTTATCACCTGGTATTGATGATGGTGTTGTTGTAGCCCTCCTGCGTTGTGTACCCACTCCCGTAATTGTCGATCCCATCTCTTGGGGTGACTCTCTCATTAGGAGAGATCCAGAATGGCTGTCGGCAGTCGCCGAAGGGCTTTGTCAGCGAGCAGCGGTCCCGGAACTGCGTTTGCTATCCCATTTGATTGCCTGGGCAAACGACCAAGGCGGAGTGGCGCGATGGAATGCCATGCGTGCACTCGGAGGAATGACGGGGCGCTCGTCGCGGGCTCGTCGCTGGGCTGCGTTCCTGTATTCGGACGAGCATCACCACCTGCGACGCCTAGGCGCCATCGCGCTTAGCCGGGCAATAGAGGTCGCTCCGCGGTGGGTTGAGCGCAGGATGCAATTACGCGTACGTCGGGATGTCGTGCGTCAGCCGCAGTTCGGCAACAAAGACGAAACGCGCGCCGCGTTTCTAAGATCCGCACTCGAGCCTTTGAGGCAGATTGAAAGTGCGGAGGCGGCGAAGGTTGCAAGGTCTATTCTGAAATGGCTCGCGCGGCATTACAGTCCGACTCAGCGTCGTCCCGGTCTAAGCGTTCTTGAAACGATCGACGAATCCCTGGGCCAAATCCGCGGCCGAGCCGCCGTGTATGGACCTCGGGAAGAACGCGACGATATCCTGCGGGAGTTGGCAACCGGCGATGAGGAGGTGCGGCTGCATGCAGCACGTTCGCTCGTGCCTGTCGCGGAAGAACGTCCAGACGTAGCACGGGCCGTCATTTTCGCTCGCTTGCAGGTCGAACCGAAGCGCTTAGTTATACTTCACTTATTACGTGCGTTATACGCGTATGTGGGCTCGGATGGCGATGATGTCTTGGCTGCCTGTGCGAATCGTTCGCTCCATTCACGAGTCAGCAGTAAGGGTACCCTCTTGACTCTGGTATCCGCAGCGCGAGGTTCAACGCACGCACGCAGCGGAGCGAGGCCGGCGCAGCGCGCCCGCGCTATTCTTGCCTCTCTGCGGTGGACGCATCCTGAGCAGCGCGCATTGGACAAGGAATGCTTGGCATTCGCATTCTGGAAGAGAGTGTGGCGAGTCGAAGGAGAGTCTGTCCAGTCGGACCTTCGGTGTCTTTCAAGCATCGACTACACCGGGATCAGCAATCGGCTCAGGATGTTCGAGGCGCGAGGCGCTAGTGTTGCCACGCTGCTTCTTATGGCGACCGAGATCTCTCCGCTCGCGAACGACCTCAGTGAGTCGCAGACATTTTATTACCCATTGGCCCTTGAGACGGGCTGGGATTTCGGATTCGTCCGCCTGAGGCCTTCAGCGAACGCGTCGCGGCTCATGACGGGCCATGGCCTTCTTCCTCAACTGCACGCTCAGTTGGTTGAGTGTCTGTCGGAGTATCACGCCAACGAGGCGCATCCAATTGATACGTTGGAGTGCGGCTGGCAGACCGCGATTGCCGCCGAATGTGCAGACCTTTTGGCGGCGTCACTCTTACACGCTCCAGCGCCCGGTGCCACGCTAGCATCCGTGCGCGACGATTGGCCACTATTGCGGATTGGTCACGGATTGATCGAGGGTGGCTGCCGCGACGAGGGCCTCGTGCTCCGCCTGAAGAACCTTTGTCTCGCGCGCGCGAATGAATGGAGCAGTGTGTCTACCTACCGCGACCGCGTAGTCGCGACCCTCGCTAAGCACGGCCTGCTTGATCCCTTACAGGCCATCAAGGCCGGATCGGGGGCGCCCTTCGCGTTCAGCTCTGAGGTACACCAGCTCGACACGGTGATTGCGCAGGACCCTACGGGCGTGTGTGAGGTGCTTCATCGTGTTGTGCGGCGTGACAATGCAGTTCCGATCCTTTGGGGATGGGCGTGTGAATCTAGTATATGGCAGAGTGTGCTCTTGGGGCATGTTTACAGAGTATGTATGCGCGATGATCCCCTGTCGCTGGCCGACTGCCAGGAGTTGATAGAGGAGATGTCTGTCGCGACGGAAGATGGCGGTTGCAATGGCATGTCCGAACAAACTCGGCAAGTGTTCGATCAGTTGGCGCACTTTGCGTCCGCGGCGCCTGTCCATACACTTCAGGGCGAATTCGGCAGTGACTTTCTAAGTGTATCGCAGAAGGACGCGATCGACCTCGCAACCGCGTGTTCGGACGTGGAGGGGGTTAGCCTCGAATGGGTTTATCGGTTTCTAAGTTCGCATAATAGGGGATGGGTTGAGGACACTCGGCATTGGATCCGCGATGGACAGGTGGTGTTCGGATCCGGTGAAAACAGCGGATGCGTCTACTTCCCACCCGCCTTGCGAATTGCTCTGGCAATCGCAGGCCAGCGCTACGGGTTGGGCGATCTTGGCAGCAGGTGGGCGGGGCAGAGAGCGGCAGTAAGACGGTCGCTACACTTCACGAGAGCGTCGCCATGGGTTGAGCAGGCCATCGCACAGGGCGCGCTCGACGATACGATGAAGGCTGAAGTCCGCGACCGGCTTGAGGTAGTGCGAGCCGCTCGTGAGGCGACACCACACCACATGGATCTATTAGAATGCATTGGATACCATGAGCTAGTGCTGGGCGATCTTGAGGCGGCGAGCACGTCATTGAGGGAGTGCATTGAATCTGAGTTGTCGGATTCTGCGACAAGAGCCCGGGCTCGATATAATCTTGCGTGCGTGTATGCACGCTGCGGCAATTATGCGGCATGCGACATTCAATTGAGGACGGCCATCAAGGAAGGACATGGGGTGGCAGGTAAAAGTCTACTCGTCGATCCGGATTTTGCCCTGGTCAGGCAGTTGGAATGGTTTCAGCGAATTGTTCGCCAGCTGACGCCGCCAGTGTCGCATCCTGTGATGAAAGGAGGATTGATGCGTGGGTCGCTGAGCGAATTGAGGAAGGCACTGGCATTTCTTACGCATGGATTGCTCGGGTGGGCTTGTCGGCACAAGCCGTGAAGCCGGCTTTGCCCACCGCTTCCTTTGTCCCCCAAAGAGAAGTCGGCGGTGTCACCATGGAAAGCGCTCACCATGGAAAGCACTGCGCAATCACGGTGTTGAGTCTGGATGCAGGCCGCTTGGAGGCATGATTTTCACGGAAGGAAGGCGGGTTTTCGCCGGCGGCAGTGGTCTCCGCGCTCACAATGACGGCTAGGCCGGAACCGAAGTAGGTCGCTCGTGTTACGATGAGAAGTTCGTCTTGGTCCTTCGGTACTTCGTTGGGCGGTGATGGGAAGGTCACTGATGTCACCATCGAAAGCGCTGCCGAATCAGTGTGTTGAGTCTGGAATCGGCTTGTCCAGGTCTCTTAGAGGGAATGAGCGGTTCGAGAGAAGTGCCTCCGACATCCGGCAGGTTTTTCGCCGCTCCCTTGCGCGTCGGCGCCATGCGGCGGCACGTGTCGCACTACGAGGCGCTATCGCGATAGCGGGGGGGGGACGCGATTATGGCTAGACCGCGTCACCGGGGGGGCGCTATTCTTCGCTAAACATT
>DASPMH010000765.1:0-4951 GCA_035627175.1 Terriglobales bacterium
GTAAGCGGGCAGCTCGATGTCGCGCAGGGAGTTTACGCCGGCCAGATGATGATGATTCGAGCCGCTCAAGGGCGTGAGGCGGAAACGGCGACCCTGCTGGCGCTGACCGCTGCGCGTTGGCCGGCGATGCACTCGGTCCAATTGAGTCTGGTCAACGTCGATTTCAGCAACGGTCGCTGCGACGAGGCGCAACGCCGCTTCGCGCCGTTGGCGGCCGACGACTTCGCCGCTCTGGGTTTGAGCGAGATCGCCCCGACCGAGTGGGCGGATCTGATGGTCGCGCTGGTGCGAGCGACTATCGACGTCGGCAATGCTAGGCAGGCCGCCATTCTGCAGGAGCTGCTGGCTCCGCATGCCGAGGCCTGCCTGGTGCTCGGGATGGGCTTCGCGTTCCTCGGCGCGTATGCCGGCTATTTGTCGGCTCTGGCGGTAGCAACACGAGATTGGAGAAGCGCCGCGGCCTACTTCGAGCAGGGTCTAGAGATCCATACTCGCATGCGGGCATGGCCGGCGGTCGCCTTCGGCCAGTATGACTATGGCCAAGCCTTGCTCCGGCGCGGCCGCCGACACCGGCGCGCGGCGCTCAGCCTCCTCGATCGCGCCGATAAGCTGGCGCGTGGGATGGAGCTGAGCGGACTGGTCAATCGTATTGCCGCCGCTCGCGATGGGCGGAGGCGCTCACCCGCCGAGCAACTGCCGTAGGCGCTCGCGCCGCACCGGGTTGAGGTCGTGGTGAAGGACCACCTGAAAGGCTGGATGAACGAAACGAAAGCTCTGCTCGTCCGTAGCGGCCTGACCGATCAGCCCGGCGGCTCTGGCGTCGTCGAGCAGCTCAATCAATTTGTCGTCGTCCATCGCTGCCATCCGTTGGAGATTCACGAAGGAAAACTCGCGGCCGATGACCGCGGCCATTGAGAGGACTCGGCGGCAATCGCTGCCGACGGCGCTCAGGCGCCGCCTCACCAGGTCGCGCACCGCGCCGGCGATTGCGACCGCCGGTTGGTTCGCCATCGCACGCAAAGTCTCGAGCGCGATCAAAGGATTCCCATCGCTGACCTCGTCGATCACCGTCATCGCCGCCGCGTCGAGCTCGTCACCGCCAGCGGAATGCAACAAGGCTTGCAATGATCCCGAATCGATACCGCCCAACTTGAGATGTTCGCAGGCGCGGTCACGTTCGAGCGATCCTACCAAGGCTGCCAATCCCTGCGACGACCGCAACTCCTCGTCACGAAACAATCCGATGACGCGCAGGTCCGCTGTGGCGAGATCACGGGCGACCCCGCGCAACATCAGCAACGAGGGCGCATCGATCCATTGGATGTCATCGAGCACAATCACGATAGGATGAAGCGAGGCCGCGCGCGCCAAAAATGCGGCCATGGCGCTGTAGATTCGCAGCCTTGCTTGTTCGGGATCGGGAGGCGCCGCCGAGGACGATGCGGCATTGCGATCGAGGAGTGAGGGCACCAAGCGCGCCAGATCGCCCACATCGCTGCCAAAGGCAGGACGCGTCACCTCGTCGGGGTGAGCGACCGTATAGGCGCGAATGATCTGGGCCCAAGGCCAGAATGGTGGTGGCGCATCGCTTTCGTCGCACCGCGCCCACAACGCCGTCGATACGGCGCGCGCGGGATCGCGCAGCACCTCCTCGATCAGCCGGGTCTTGCCGATACCGGCATTGCCGCTGACAAACACGATGCGGGGGCCGCGGGCGTCGCTGAGCACGCGCCGAAACCAGTCGAGCTCGGCGGCCCGACCCTGCAATCGCGAGCTGAGAGGCAAGGACCGCACGGCCACCGAGCGACGGTCCGAGGTGGCGGCGTCGCGCACCTCGACGTCCGCGAGGAAACGATAGCCGAAGCGCGAAAAGGTCTTGATGATCGGGTCGGTGCCCTTGTGTTCGCCGACCGCCGCTCGCGCTCGGCTGATACAGGCGTTGATGGCGGATTCCGAAATCCGTTGCGCCGGCCATAACGAAGCTCGCAGCTCCGCGCGTGCTACCACTCGGTGACGGTGGCGGACCAGCTCGAACAGCAGGTTCAGCACCTGCGGCTCGGTCTCGACGATCGCGCCGGCGCGGCGTAGCTGGCGCCGCGCCTCATCCAGCTCGCAGTCGCGGAAGGTAAATACGACCGGTTTCACTTCGTCATCGAACGTCCCGGGCAACACTTTCACTGACCTCCGCGCATGGCAAACGACAGGTGCGTCGCCCCCTTTGATTCTCAAAGGGGGCGAACACCTTTGTGAGCGCTCCCTAGAGGATCGGCGCGAGCGGTTTCCGACCAATTCCTTGTGATTTCGTTGGGAGCAGGGCGCTGGAGTGCTGCCGCACCAATGCGCGCCCCAACAAAATCACAAGGTTTCTGCGAGGCGGGAAAGGTCTGGGTTGCCTATCCATCAACCCAAGCAACGGACACCCGGGAGGTTCTCATGCGCTCGATTTCATTACCCAGGACGCTACTGCAAACATTGTCGGCGTCGTTGATATTGACGGCCGTGGCGCTAGCGGCGCAGGCGGCGGTCCACAACGTCGCCTGTGATCCAGTGGCGTTCGCCACCACGATTCACGACACGAGCAATGATGCCAGCACGACGATCAACCTGCCGCAGGACTGCACCATGTTGTTGTCCGCATTGACGGGGAGCTTCTCGACCGCGCTGACCACCATCACCCGCCAGCTCACCATCAACGGCAACGGCTCTACTTTGATGAACGGAACCGTCGGGCCGGGTACGTTGCGCTTTTTCTGGGTCGCGCAAGGCGGCAGCCTGACGCTCAAGAACTTGTCGCTGATGTTCGGCAGAGCGCCGAACGGGCTTCATGGCGAAGATGCATTGCCGGGCTCCGCCGGCGAGGGTGGACCGGGCGAGGTCGGGGGAGCAATCGTCAACTTTGGCACCGTGATGCTGGACGCGGTCACCCTGCTCGGGAACAGGGCCGGCCTGGGTGGCCTTGGCGGTGACTGCTTCACCTACTCCTTCGTGTGGTTCGATTCGGCCCGCGGCGGTGCGGGCGGTAATGGAGGCGCCATCTGGAACAAGGGCGGGCTTACCATCAAGGACAGCATCCTCAGTGGGAACTCAGCGGGAACCGGCCACTTGGGCGGCTCGTGTCTGACTGACTCGAGCGAGCCATTCCCTCATATCGTGAACGGCGCCGCAGGTGGCGACGGCGGCAGCGGCGGCGCCATCTGGAACGAAGGTGGCGACGTCGTCATCGATCGCAGCACGTTCTTCGACAATCGCGCCGGAATCGGGGCGAGCGGCAGCACCGGCAATAGCGAAGACGACGATTACGGTAGCACCACCGGACGCGGCGGCAGCGGCGGCCACGGTGGCGCGGTCGGCGGCCGAGGTGGGTTCGTCGTGCGTGACAGTACTTTCGAGCAAAACCGAGCGGGCTACGGATCGGACGGAAGTGATGAAGACGAGGCCCCCGGTGGCAACGGCGGGCGTGGTGCCGGTCTCGCAGTGTTCGCCGGGACTATGTCGGTGCAGCGCACGACGTTCATTGGCAACATCGGCGGCAAACGTGGACTGCCTGACAGCGTCGAAGGAGGGGGCGGTGCCATCTACGTCGACACCAAGAATGCGATAGTCGAGAACAGCACCTTCTTCGGCAACCTCGGTGCTGGTCCCTCGCTGTTCGATGCTTTCACTGCCCCGCTGGCGATGGTGGGACGCGGTGGTGCCATCTGGGTCGGGCCGCTCGCCACCGAGCTGTTCTTCAACAACCTCACCTTCAGTGAGAATCTGCCCTCACCGCAAAAATTCGGCTTCGCCCAGGGCGGCACTCTCTACGTCGAGGGCTCGGTGGGTTTGTCCAACTCGGTGATCGAGACTTCGGACTGGGAGCAGGTCGGCTTTGGAGGACCACCGACCCCGACCTATAGCGAGAATTGCGACGGCCTTGGCACTCTCCAGGACAATGGCAACAATCTCTCCTGGAGCGATTTCGAAGGACCTTTCGTCATCGAGCTCGGTTGCCCTGCATCGATCCCAAAGCTCGACCCGGTCTTGGGCGTCCTGCCTTTCTTGAATCCAGGCGCTACGCTCGGCCGCGACCCGCTCCTCGGACCGCAAACGTTGACTCTCGGCGCCGGCAGCGCGGCTCTCAACGCCGGCAACAACACCACCTGCGCCGCAATCGACGCCCGCAGTGTGGCGCGACCGCAAGGGCCGAGCTGCGATATCGGCGCGCATGAGACCGATCTTCCGGTGGTCGTGACGGACCCGATCGCTGACGAGGTATCCGAGCCGGCGCCGGCCTCCTTCCACGCAGCCGTGGATACCAAGGGATTGGGAGCACCGACCGTCCAATGGCAGTACTCCGACAACGGCTTCAGTTGGATATCGGCCGAGGTAGCCGTCGTCGCGGTGGCGGAAGGGGCGAACTTCGGTGATACGTTCACGCTCACGACCACTTCGATTCACGACCATCAGCGTCTGTTCCGCGCCGTCTTCTCGAACGCGGTCGGCGCGGTTGCCACCGCCGCGGCGGAGCTGGTGGTGCGCCATGCGCCACAATTCATTACCGACTTGCCGCCGGTGGTCAGCACTAGCGTTGGGCTACCGGTTTCGCTCGGAATCGCTTGGGGCGGATATCCGCCCGTTAGCGAAGTGATCTGGGAGGTCTCCACAGACGGCGGTGCCGCTTGGTCACCCTTGTACCCAGTAGGCAACACCTCAACGTCGTACGTCTTCCGTCCTACGATTGCGATGTACGAGGCGACGGCAAACGGCCAGTCATGGCGCTACCGGGTGCGATTGCCAGGGCTGCCGGGCCAACCCTCGGTCCACTCGACCGTCGCCCGCCTCGACGTCCGCAACGACCCGCTGCCGCCGCTCATTACGATCGGCCAGTTCATTCCGCGCCCGTCCCGACCAAACGAACAGGCGGTGCTCTACTACGAGTTCCTCGCCTATCCGCCACCCAGCATTGCCTGGC